>NZ_JBSSFD010000021.1:0-70000 GCF_054062295.1 Lysinibacillus sp. TE18511 | reverse complement strand
ATAAATTGCCTGACCTTTACCGAGATTGTGTTAACCACAACTCATTTGAGCCAGGAACGTGTCGCACCAAGTAAAGCACCCGTTAGCCATCCATGAAGCGTAAAATTTAGAGATAAATTGCACATATTTTAAGTGCTTTTTTGCACCCAATCGTTCAAATAGTGTTGTTTTAAAATAAAGTTTGATCAAAAATTCTTCACAGGTCAGCATTTTACGATAAATAAAAAGAATCCATTTTGAAAAAAGATTGATCAAAATGGATTCTTATCCCTCAAATTTAAGATTGGTTTTTATAAAAAAATCGATTATTTTCTACCAATAGGCTTTGGATCTACAGGTTTTTCTGGTTGCTCTGGCCCTTCAGGTGTTGGCTCTATTGCTACTGGTAAGGATTTCCGTCTTTTAGAACAAAAGCAGTTTTACTTTCCACACCTGTAGCAGATATAGACTTTATACCATATGTGTATACTTTATTATTTTTTGCAATAGTATCTACATAAATAGTATTACCTTGTGTGTTATAAACCACGTCTACTATATTTTTAACGTCTTCATATGATCCTTCTTTTGTTCCATCAAATCGGTATATTACATATTTCCTTGGTTGAGTACTATTTTCATCTGTAATAGTAAGCTTCGTGCCGAAAGACTCTTTACTCAATTTAACATCAGTTGGACATAAAGGTATTGCAGAGTCTTTCCAATAAATTGTAGGTGTTAAAGCTTTATAATTGTATAGTTGCTGATTTAGATAAGAAGCATATCCAAGAGCGTTATTGTTAATACTTCTTAGAGAAAAATGCATTTGTCCTTGAGCATTTTTATTTGCTCTGTTGGCGATTACTTGGCTGATAAGTTCCGTCTTATTATTCCATGCAGTATCAGAATCATTTCCAACTTTATGATTGGCCATGCCAATATATAGATTAACAGGATGGACTTTTGCGTACGTTTGAACTTCTTTTCCCCACCAATCTAATAAAACAGAGTAATTTGCTGCTTTATGATTTCTGGACCAATAGATTTGAGGAGCAATATAATCGATACTTCCATCTTTAATCCACTGTCTTGTATCAGCATAAAGATCATCGTAGTTACTCATTCCATTCGTGTTACTACCAGTAGAATCTTGCCCTTTGTTTCGCCAGATTCCAAACGGAGATATTCCATATTGAACATGAGGTTTAATTGCCTTAATGTTTGTATAAACCTTTTTTACTAATTGATTAACATTATTTCTGCGCCAGTCTTCAATATTATTGAATGAGCCACCATACTTTTTAAAAGTTTGTTGATCTTGAAAAGTCTCTCCTTTTATTTTATAAGGATAGAAGTAATCATCCATATGTACAGCGTCGATATCATAGTTGCTTACTAATTCTTCTATGGTTGATAATAAGTAATTTTGAACTTCCGGCAAACCAGGATCTAAATAGTATTGTTTACCGTATTTCACTACCCAATTAGGATTTTTACGGGCTACATTATCGGCAGCAAGATTAGACAAAGATTGCGAAGGCATAGTGACCCTATATGGGTTTACCCAAGCATGAAGTTCTAATCCTCGCTTATGCGCTTCGTCCAGCATTATTTGCAATGGATCAAAACCCGGATTGGTCCCTTGTGTATTGCCTGTTATATACGATGACCATGGAGCAAGCTTAGACGGGTACAGTGCATCATTTAATGGCTTAACTTGAAAAATAACTGTATTAAAGTTATCAGCTTTTAATTTGTCTAAGGTACTTTGAACCCATTGAGTATATTGGGTTTTATTCATACCTGCCTTCATATCAATATTAGATACTGTTGCAATCCAGGCTGCACGCATTTCATTTTGAGGTAGTGAATTAGCTGTAGCCTTTTGATTTGTAAAAACAGGGAAAAGTAAAAGTAAAACAAAAAAAGTTACTAAGCACTTTCCAAAAAAATTTTTAAACATAATAATGAAATCTCTCCTTTTAATTCTCAGCTATTAAAACCTAGCTGTTACTATAACCTAAGTAAACACCATATCAGCCTATTCTATAAAAGTAGGAACTGATTTAATCCTTCCAAAAAGTACCTTACAGTAATTGGGTCTGTAGCATTTTGTTGGCAGGGCTCTCTATTGGTAATTTCAATTGTTTGCGAAGCTCGTTGGAAAATTTTATTCTTGATTCTTCGCTCACTATATAATACCACAAACACCCAATTATTCTCCCTTCTCCGGTAATTTCCATTTGTTTAATATTCTTGACGCCAATTTTATGAGAGCGTTGAATAGCAATCATTTGGTCAATTGTTAAGTTCGTTGGATAAAGTGGACCATACGGTGGAAGGATTGGAAGAAATTCTTCACAAGATAAACATCAATTTTAACATAAATGTCCAATAAAAAATCATCTCAAAGGATAACTAAAGAGATGATTTTTATCAAACTTTATTACAAATTATCAATCTTTATTATAAACGATCAATCTTTTTTACAAAGCTACAAATAGACGTTTTAATTTTGTTATAAATACAAATATAAAGAGCGTATTTTGAAAAAACTTTGTTCAAAATACGCTCTTATTTAATCGACTATTTTTTATAAAAGTGTGGTTAATTTTATGCTCTTTATTCAACTAAACTGCCCCGTTAGCCATCCATGTAGCGCAAAAACAGCGCTACATCACAGAGAATGAAAGATTATTACGTTTCTTTCATGGGAGTTGAATAAGAAAAGAGCTACTTGACAGCTCAACGTTTTTACATAAGACAGATGTTAGAGCAATCATAAATCTTCTTTTTTGATACCGAAGAATAAAAATACGATTCCAATTACAAAAAAGATAATAGTAAATAAATTATCTGAATTATAGAAGGAAGGGGTTACTGGTACAGTATCATATGAACCCGTATTCGTTTGAGCAAACCAATAAATATATGCAACTAACCGTTCAATTGTAAAAATTATACCGCTTGTTAATATGAACACAGAACCTAAAATAAAACTTGTTTTTCTATTCAAAACAATCCTCCTTTTTCTACTTTTATTAAAAATTGTTAATCTTTATTATAAACGATCAATCTTTTTTGCAAAGCTACAAAGGCGGCATTTGATTAAATCGGCTTGTCTCAGGCATCGAACCTTCGCAAGCCGATTGTATGATAGCAAAGCAATCATGCAAGATTTTTAAATGAAGAATTATTGTCTGGAGCTGAAGCAGCGTCGATATTAGAAATATCAACGGCCAGGCTAGGGTAATTGGTGAAAGATGGAAAAAATAGTTGCTAAAGAACAGCCTAAAATGTTCTTAAAAAGCATGCTACTGGAGAAAAAGGATGACTCGAATTACTTCGGAAGAAATATAGACCATATGAATAATTGATACCTGGTTGTAGTTTCTTTAAAATGAAAAGGGGTGTTAAAAATGGAAAAACCTTTAAATTATGTACATACTTTTAAAATCGAGCTGTTAAATGAATTTTCTAATGGTGTCCATGCTCGTTTAGTGAATTTTATTATCAAAAGTGGTATCGATAAAAATGATAAAAATAATTTTTATGTTGCCTTGTTAGATCAGTTTGTTAAAATGCTGAATCTAGATCTCTTTAAAATGTCATTTGAAGAATTAGAAGCTTTAGAGGGCTATTGGAAAAATATGAACAGTTACATTAAAGAAATTAAAAGGGGAAATCCAGGTGGATAAAATGGGCTTATCATATTTTTCTGAAGATGAATTTAAAGAGACTTTAAAGTTTGCAATAGATAAGTTAAGTGAAAATAAGACGTCACAAAAAAGCCTGTTGCTTTCCTTTTAGGTGATCGAGCTGGAGCAGGGAAAACGACTTTGCATGCAATTATTAAAGATAAATTAAATAATAATGTAATTACTATAGATAATGACACGTTTAAACCTTTGCATCCAAACTTTGATTTATTGGTTGAAAAATACGGTAAGGATTATGTAGCGCATGTTACGCCTTTTTCAAATAAAATGTAGCGCCTGAAGATCAGGAATTATTTCAGAGACATATTGACGGTGAATTGGAAATTGAGGAAGTAACACAGATGTTGATTGATAAATACAAAGAATCTCCTAAAGCTCTGAATGATTAATTTCAGAGCTTTTTGATTCATTATTAGGGAGCGTGATATTTATGAATGATCCGTACTAAATACCAAATAGTTTTGTATGAAAAAACAAATTGAATATTACTAATCAAGAAAAATTAGATTTGGCTGAATCTGCTATCTCTAAAGCTATACTTCATTCAATTCTTGATGAAGTAGGAATATTTTTGAAGAATTAGGTTTGCGATACAAGTGTGTAGTGTTAATATTTTTATATAAACACTACACATTTGTAGATACAGCAAGCGTGTTTAAACCATGGAATTTGCGTCCTTAAAGGGATATATATCTTAAACAAAAAGAATCTGCCTATTTCCTCGGTTTATCCAAGGAAAAAAACAGATTCTTATTTAAATATAATTTAAGCTTGCTCTTTTTTTAATAAATCTCGAATTTCTTTTAGAAGCTCTTCTTTAGCATCCAATTCTGGTGCTGGTTCCTCTACAACAACCTCTTCTTTTTTACGAGTTAACTTTGTCATAATTCGTAATGCCATGAAGATAGCAAAGGCAATTATTAAAAAGTCAATGATTGACTGTAAAAATACACCTAATTGAATTTTCGCTTCGCCTGAACCATAAACAAAGCTTTTTGTTAAATCAATACCACCAGTTAAAACACCGACTAACGGCATAATGATATTTTCAACTAAGGAGGTAACAATTTTACCGAAAGCACCACCAATTACAACTGCCACTGCTAGATCGACAATATTGCCTTTCATAGCAAATTCTTTAAAGTCTTTCCACAAAATAAATTCCTCCTATTTTTATCCTTATAAAATAATCAAACTATATTTTACTATATTTTTCCCTTTCTTTTCAACTATTATTAAAGTGGTAAACATATACTGAAAAATCTACTACATAAAACGGAAATTTTGGTAATATAGAAATAGATTATCAGTTGTGTTGATTAGGAAAAATAGATTTATTATTGAGCGATATAAAAGATTTTTTTGTTGCTGTTTTGTAAATATATACCCATTTTAACTGATTGTAGCGTAGGGCTACTCGAGTGCTCCTGCCGCTTCGCTTACGTCGTAGAGCAAAGCTTCCCGCGTAAAAGAGAGACAGACGAGACCCTGGGGCCAACACGATGTTGGTCACGAGGGCATTGTCACAGGACGTGACGCTCTTAGCCTTCGTTCCTTTAGCGGAGGAAGCGGCTCGGCGCTCGCTCGAAGAAAAGCGAGTAGCCCGTAGCGGAAATCAGCCTATTCGAATGTATAAAAATGGTTAATCAACACGCCTGATAGAATACAAGATTAGGTGTGACATATGGCGAAAAAAAAGAAGAAAAAACCGATGCTATCGTCTTCCGCCCAATTGGGAATGATAGCATTATTAATACCAATAGCGATAACTGTTTATGTATTCGCTTTTTTTGCATGGAAGGAGCTACAAACATTACCGATATTTGAAGATTTAGCGCAACAAAAGGCAATAGAAGAAATTCAACAAAATTTCGATATGGAAATTCCTGAGCAGTATATTCCCATTTATGTAGAGGCGGAAGAGAAATACGGTGTACCATGGACTTTACTTGCCGCCCATCATCGAATTGAAACACGCTTTTCCACGATGAAGTCACTTGTTTCACCAGCCGGGGCAGAAGGTCATTTACAATTTATGCCCTGTACATTTGTTGGCTGGCAACATCCTTCATGCTCTGGACTCGGAAAAGGAGATATACCGAAAGCTGAATTAATGAATCCAGTAACGATAAAAAAATATGGTGGTTTTGGTGTAGATGCTAACGGGGATGGCGTTGCGGATCCTTATGATATTGAGGACGCTATATTTAGTGCAGCGAATTATTTAGCGAAAAATGGTGCGGCAGATGGTGATGTGAAGCAAGCCGTTTTTCAGTACAATCACAGTGATGAATATGTTGAAAATGTGTTATATTATTTCAATTTATATAATGATTATCATGATGAGCTAAAGGAAGCAGTCGTTTTAAATAAAAAAAAGTAAAGTGCCATCAAAAAGATACATAAGTAGGTTTACGTTCCATTTCAGGACTCGACACCCATAAGAAAGCGAGTTAATTATTCTCATCATTTCCTTGAACCAGGTTTGTCAAAAACAAATAAAGAGCCATCAAAAAAGATGGCTCTTTATTCATATTTAGGTTGCTTTGTGCATACTTTTTAAAATAATGCTTACAATGAAAATCAGCACGATAGCACCAATTAATGCTGGGAATACGTAAAAATCACTAACTTGCCAACCCCAGTTCCCAAGAACCATACTACCGATCCAAGAACCGACAATCCCTGCAACAATATTTCCAACGATGCCGCCAGGTACATCTTTACCTATAATGACGCCTGCTAACCAACCTAAAAGCCCGCCAATGATTAAATACCAAATGAAGCTAATCATTTTTTTCATCTCCTTAAAATTAAGATATAATGGCGATTGCTTAGTTATGCCCTGAAAGGAACAGATTAAACGCGGCTAGCTTCTTTGGTAATCATTACAATTTCGCGAAATGGTTTTTATGACTTAACAACTGTTGCGCCTAACGTATGCTCAAAATGACGTAATGCCCATTCATGACCTGCAGCATCAAAACTTGCAACATCATCTGCATAAACAACCGTTGAAATGCCCAAATTATAAACATCAACTGCTGTATGTAAAATACAAATATTAGTACAAACGCCAACTAAATGAATTTCTTTGATACCTCTTTCATTTAATAAAATCGATAAGTTTTATCTTCATTCAGCTTAAAACTCCCGCCTCTAAAGGTGTGAGATGAATGCGAATGTGGTTCCTTTTCAGTGGTGTCCAAACACTTACTGAAATGGAGGAACCAAGTCTAAGAGCGTAACATCCTGTGGCATTACCGAAATTGACCGACATCGTGTTGGCCCTCGTGCGGACCTGGGCACAATTCAAAATCCGGCCGCATTGTTTATCTGCGCGAAAGAAGCGTCAGCCGCAAATGTTTTCTGTAGCGACAGCGGCAATTACGCCAAGGCGAAATGGATCTAATGCTTGACCGGGCTCACTACATGTTAGTTTTCCATCAGTAGCTACAAAATCATACGTATAATCAACAACTAATAGAGCCTTTTTCAACTTTTTCACTCTCCTAATAGGTATAATTTCACTTTTTTATGCCATATTTGGGCCTGTTTGTCAGAAAAATGATTCTATTTTAATATTAAGAATAGTTTGAAAATTGTTTTTTCTGAGAGTATAATGTGAAAAAAGGAGAGTGTTTTATATGAATATGACAGCTATGAAACGTTTAAATCGACAAGGATTTCTTATTGCAGGCTTACATTTGTTAGTGATGTTAAATATAGCAGCAGATTTTTTATTAGCCTCGTAATCTCTTAAATAAAATAGAAAGGTGAGTTAAATGCTTGTCCAATTCTAAAACAACCGTGAAGACAAATTAGATTATGTCCACGGTTGTTTTTTATTGTCTTGAGAGAATTTGTGCTCATCACCCAAAATTATGGATGACATTTGTTAAGACATATACCTTGTATATAAGTTAATTGGAGTGTAGGTTGGAGGCCCCAGTCGGAACGGAAATAAACCAAACGTTATGATAATGAACCAGAATTTGCATAGAGGACACTAAATAGCACCTAATAAAAGGAATGTCTCTAACGAATATCAGATATATAGTACAAAAAGAGGAGTGATAGGATGACAACTAGATTTGATTGCGTGTTCTGTGAACTAGAGCGTCCATTTGCTTGGTTGGACTTTGATGCACTAGATAACAACATTACAACTGTACACAACGCTTGTGGGGAGAAAAATATTCGCCTTGCTACGAAATCAGTTCGTTCTGTAGAAATATTACGCTATTTACAAAAAAATCTCCCAAATGTGACGGGATTTATGACGTTTACTGCGGCAGAAACAATATTTCTACTTCAACAGCATTTAGATGATTTACTACTAGGATACCCAGTGATGGAAGAAGCTGCTGTTCGTCAGTTATTGCACTTTGTAAAAGAGGGGAAAACTGTCACTTTTATGGTGGATAAGCAGGAACATGTCGAATTTTTGGCTGAGCTAGGGCAAGAGCTTGGCGTTCGTACGCGTGTATGCATTGATATTAATGTATCCAATGATTTTAAGCTCCTTTATTTTGGTACAAAACGCTCTTCACTTCATTCACTTGAGCTACTAACACCATTTCTCGAATATATTAAAAATCAACCATTTATTGAAGTAGTGGGTGCGATGGGCTACGAGGCTCAAATTGCAGGAGTCGGTAATCGTCCGGCAAATACAGTTAAAGGAAGAATTATAGAAGTCATGCAATTGCAAGCAAAAAAGCAAGTTACCCAGTTTCGTAGATTAGCAATTGCTCATGTAAAAGCGTATTTTCCAAACTTACGTTTTGTAAATGGTGGTGGCTCAGGAAGTATGGCCTACACGGCACAACAGAAGGAGGTAACAGAAATTACGGTGGGTTCCGCGTTTTATGCACCAGCTTTATTTGACCAATTTACGCATTTACAGCTTGAAAAAGCAGCTGGATTTGCTTTAAGGGTAACAAGAAAACCAGAAAAAAATATTGTTGTTTGTCATGGTGGAGGTTATACAGCGTCGGGTGCAATCAGTACTGATCGATTACCTGTATTCTATGAACCAACCTTTTTTTCGTATCTCAGTTTAGAAGGAGTAGGAGAAGTTCAGACACCCGTGAAAGTTAATCGTAAAAAAGTTACTGTGGGCGACACGCTGTATTTTCGACATGCGAAGGCTGGTGAATTGTGTGAAAGATTTCAAGTGTTACATGGAATTAGAGGGGACAAGTATATAGGAACTTATACAACCTATAGGGGGGATGGACAATGTTTTCTATAGATAAGTGGAAAAATGGAGAGAAGTGGACGAACTGGGCTAATAATGTCATCTCATATCCGTCCGAGATGTACTTACCTCAATCCACTGAAGAAGTTACAAAAATCGTGAAGCATGCACGTGAATCAGGAAAAACGATTCGTGTAACAGGTGCAGCTCATTCCTTTAGCGCTGTTGCAATGCCTGAGCATATAGCACTTTCTTTACATAATATGCGTGGGCTCATAGCTGTGAATAAGGAGAAGCAAGAAGCGACACTTTGGGCTGGCACGTATTTATATGAAATAGGACCATTACTTGCGCAGTTTGGCTTTGCTCTTATAAATATGGGGGATATTCAGGAGCAAACGATTGCTGGAGCGGTGTCAACAGGTACCCATGGAACAGGTGTAACACTAGGTTCGTTATCCTCAACTGTAACAAAATGGGGTTTTGTAGATGGTACAGGTACTTATAGAGAGCATACTAGAGGAATGGATGATTTATCGGAAGCTTTACATGTTTCACTTGGCATGCTTGGTGTGCTTGTGCAAGTAACGATTAGGGTGATGCCGCTATACAGCTTACATTATGTGGGCACCAGAGATACTTTAGCAAATGGACTGACAATATTTTCTGAAGATATTCGACAACATCGACATGTTGAGTGGTTTTATTTCCCTGGTAGTGAAACCATTCAAGTGAAGCGCATGAATGCTGTAGCACCTGTTTATCAGAGTGATTGGAGTAAGAGAATGGAAACATTGAAACTTCAGATAGTAGAAAACGGTGCTTTTTATGCTATTTCAGAGCTTTGTAAATGGAGGCCTTCATTAAGTGGCGCAATGAGTAAATTAGCGGCAGCCAATGTTGTTGAAGGTGAGAAAACCGGGATCAGTTATGAAATTTATCCGTCTCCACGTAGCGTAAAATTCCAAGAAAGTGAATATGCTATTCCATTAGCGCAATTTGAGGCGTGCATGGAAGAGATACACGCAACCTTTAAAAAAGGAGTTTTTAATGTACATTTTCCGTTAGAATGTCGGACAACGGCAGGAGAAGCAGGTTATTTAAGTCCTACCCAAGGACAAGAATCAGCATTTATTGCCTTTCACATGTATAAAGGACTGCCGGAAGAGCCTTATTTTGAATGGGTCCATACGATGATGAAAAAATATAAAGGACGACCACATTGGGGCAAACAAAATCATTTAACGGCTAAATACGTGTATGAGTTATATCCAGATATCGAAAAATTTTTAGAAATTCGCAGTCAATATGATCCTGATCATGTGTTTTTTACAGGCTACTTAAGAAAATTATTCACATTGTAAGTGTAATCTTATGATCTAGCTAACCAATTGCTTTCGAAGAATTTAAAAGATTATTGAAAAAATTTAAATTTGAACGAAATGTCAAAATATTTATCAAATCGAGATAAAAGTGATGCTTAGTCAGCATGAAAACGATTTCAAAATTTATCGGATTGTTTGAATTGTTTAAATAATTCGAAAAATAGTGTTGACGAGACCTTTTTTTCGTACTATGATTACAACAATTTAACACGTTCGTTACAGCAGTTAGTTGTCTTTAAGGCAATTAACATATACACAAATACAAAATAGACAGAACATTTTGTATAAAGCAACGAACATAGCAATAAATGAGGGGCGTTTAAAATGAGAAGTGACATGATTAAAGTAGGCGTAGATCGTGCGCCACATCGAAGTCTTTTATATGCAACAGGCAAAGTAAAAGCAAAAGATTTAGGCAAGCCATTTATTGGGGTTTGTAATTCTTATATCGACATTATTCCAGGTCACGTTCATTTACGGACATTTGCTGATGTTGTCAAAGAGGCCATTATTGAAGCGGGTGGTATTCCATTCGAATTTAATACAATCGGTGTAGATGATGGTATAGCAATGGGTCATATAGGTATGCGTTATTCATTACCAAGTCGTGAAATTATCGCAGACTCTGCAGAGACAGTTATTAATGCACACTGGTTTGATGGTGTATTCTATATCCCAAACTGTGACAAGATTACACCTGGAATGTTAATGGCAGCAGTTCGTACTAACGTACCATCAATCTTCGTTTCTGGTGGTCCAATGGAGGCTGGTACTTCTGCTACAGGCAAGCAACTTTCATTAACTTCGGTTTTTGAAGGTGTAGGGGCTCTTAAATCAGGAAAAATGTCAGCTGAAGAGCTGTTAGATATTGAAAACAATGCATGCCCTACATGTGGTTCATGTTCAGGAATGTTTACAGCAAACTCTATGAACTGCTTAATGGAGATGCTAGGAGTAGCATTACCAGGTAATGGCACAATCGTAGCTACTTCTGAAGAACGTCATCAGCTTATTAAAGAAGCTGCTAAACAATTAGTCCGTATGATTAAAGAGGACATCAAGCCACGTGACATTATTACAAAAGAAGCAATTGATGATGCATTTGCACTCGATATGGCGATGGGTGGTTCGACAAACACAGTCCTCCATACATTAGCAATCGCCAATGAAGCTGAAATCGATTATAACATTGAAGATATTAATAAAGTTGCAGAGCGTGTTCCATATCTAGCAAAAATTATGCCTGCTTCAGATATTTCAATGGATGATATTAATAAAGCAGGTGGCGTTAGTGCCATCATTAATGAATTGACATCTATTCCAGGTGCTATTCATCCTGATCGTCCAACAGTTGCAGGAGTGACAATGGCTGAGCTTGTAAAGGATTATCAAATTATAAATGATCAAGTTATTCGTACGAAAGACAATCCTTATAGCCCGGTTGGTGGTTTATCGGTGTTATTTGGCAATATCGCTCCGCAAGGATCTGTTATTAAAGTAGGAGCTGTAGACCCTTCTATTAAAGTATTCAGAGGCGAAGCAATTGTCTTTGATTCGCAGGAAGCAGCACAGGAAAATATCGATAATGGGACAGTTAAAGAGGGTCATGTAGTCGTCATTCGCTACGAAGGACCTAAAGGTGGCCCAGGGATGCCAGAAATGCTTGCACCAACTTCTGCAATTCAAGGGCGTGGTCTCGGAACAAAAGTTGCATTAATTACTGACGGTCGTTTCTCAGGTGCATCTCGCGGTATTTCAATCGGTCATATTTCACCAGAAGCAGCAGAAGGCGGTCCAATCGCTTTAGTAGAAAATGGTGATACGATCACAATTGATCTACCAAATCGAACAATCAATTTAGAAGTTTCAGATGAAGTATTAGCTGAACGTCGTGCAAAACTACCGGTATTTGAACCGAAAATTAAACGCGGTTGGCTAGCAAGATATTCAAAATTAGTAACAAACGCTTCTACAGGTGGCGTTATGAAAATTTAATAAGTTAAAGCGTTGATGAGGTTAAAGGTTCTAGAGCCTTGTATTTACCAGAGAGCCGGTCGTGCTGGAAGCCGGCGATACAACTAGATCTGACATCCCCTCGGAGCGAGCTATTAAACGCGTTTTCGCCATTAGATAGCTCCGGGCATAATCGAAGTGCTCGTTATTAATGAATAAATGATTTATGACACGGTATTGAATGGGAATTTTCTCGTATGGGTGCATAAATGCTTACATTTATTCACGAGGTAGCAATTATTTGCTATAAAAAAGGGTGGTACCATGGAAAGTCTTTTTCATCCCTACGTAAGGTAGTTCTTTGCGTGTGGAGAAAAAGGCTTTTTATTATTTTTGACGATGTTAGCAAGAGTCCCTTTTCAAGGAGACATCCAGCTAGTGACACTTCAATGATGCGCATCGCTAATGTGAAATTGAATGATAAGAAGGAGGCAGATTTGATGAGTGCGAATGTTTCTATCAATGAAAAAGAAGAATTAGCAACAACAGCAAAAGTTGAACAAACCTATCAAGCGAAAGATGGTGCGGACGTATTAGTGCAAGCATTGCATGAACAAGGCGTTGAAATTGTTTTTGGTTACCCAGGTGGAGCGGTACTACCAATCTATGATGCAATGTATAAAAATCCGGTTCGCCATATTTTAACTAGACATGAACAAGGTGCAATCCATGCAGCGGAAGGATATGCACGTGTTTCCAATAAACCTGGTGTTGTAATTGCAACGAGTGGTCCGGGGGCAACAAACCTAGTAACTGGTATTGCTGATGCGATGATTGATTCCATCCCATTAGTTATTTTCACAGGCCAAGTAGCAACGTCCGTAATTGGTACAGATGCTTTCCAAGAAGCAGACATTATGGGAATTACAACACCAATCACAAAGCACAACTATCAGGTGCAGGATGTCAATGATATCCCACGTATTGTAAAAGAAGCTTTCCATATTGCAAGCACTGGTCGAAAGGGCCCTGTTGTTGTGGATTTCCCGAAAAACGTTTCCCAAATGTTATTTGATGTGGAGAATCCACCTCAAGCACCTGAAGAAATATATTTACCGGGTTATCAGCCAACATACAAACCCAACTATTTACAAATTCAAAAGGCTATTCAAGCAATTTCATTGGCTAAAAATCCACTAATTTTAGCTGGAGCTGGTGTACTCTTTGCAGATGCACGTGAGGAACTAACAGCATTGGCTGAGAAATATCGTATCCCAGTAACGAACACTTTATTAGGGCTTGGTTCAATTCATGGAGAACATGAATTATTCATCGGAATGGCTGGAATGCATGGAACTGTAACAGCGAATACAGCTATTACAAAATCAGATTTATTGTTGAATATCGGTGCGCGTTTTGATGACCGTTTAACTGGTGATTTAGCAACATTTGCTCCGAATGCAACGATCGTACACATTGATATTGATCCGGCAGAAATTGGAAAAAATGTTCCAACCGATATTCCAATTGTTGCAGATGCCAAAGAAGCATTAAAAGCATTATTGAAAAAAGACTTCAAGGGTCCGGATACAACAGAATGGCTAACATTCTTAAATAATCATGCAAACGAATATCCATTATGGTATAGCAAGAAACCGGGCGATAAAGAAGTTTTACCGCAGGAAGCATTAGAGCTTGTGCATAAAATTACAGAAGGTGACGCGATTGTCACTACAGATGTTGGGCAGCATCAAATGTGGGCTGCACAGTATTATCGCTTAAACAATGATCATGGATGGGTAACGTCTGGTGGACTTGGTACGATGGGCTTCGGTTTCCCAGCTGCAATTGGCGCCCAGTTTGCGAAGCCAGACAAAAAAGTTGTATCCATTGTAGGGGATGCAGGATTCCAAATGACTGCACAAGAACTTTCTCTGCTACAAGAATTCAACTTACCAGTAAAAGTGGTGATTTTAAATAATAGCTGTCTTGGAATGGTACGCCAATGGCAAGAGACGTTCTATGAGGAGCGTTATTCATCATCGCTAATGCCGATTCAACCAGATTTTGTTAAATTAGCTGATGCATATGGCATTAAAGGCTATCGAATTGACACAATCGACGAGGCGGAAAGTATTTTCCGTGAAGCACTACTTTCTGATGAGCCAGTGTTAATTGATTGTCGTGTGAAACAGTTGGAATGTGTTTATCCAATGGTAGCACCAGGCAAAGGCTTACATGAAATGATTGGGGTGAAAAAGAAGTGAAACGAGTAATTACAGTAACAGTGATTAACCAGAGCGGTGTGTTAAACCGTGTAACAGGTTTACTTATGAAGCGTCAATTCAATATTGAATCCATCACAGTTGGTCATACTGAACAGCCAAACTTCTCGAAAATGACTTTTGTTGTACACGTAGAGGATGAGTGTAAAATTGAACAGCTAGTGAAGCAATTATCAAAGCAAATTGATGTGCTGAAGGTCAATGACATTACAGATAAATCAATCGTATTACGCGAGTTAGCACTTGTGAAAGTAATTTCACCACCAAACTTACGACTGGAAATGAATTCAATTGTCGAACCATTCCGTCCACTAATTATTGATACAGCGAAAAACGTTGTCACATATCAAGTAGTAGGACATCCAGATAAGATTGATGCCTTTATTGAACTAATTCGACCTTATGGTATTAAAGAATTAACGCGTACAGGAGCTACTGCATCAGTACGTGAAACACAAAAAATCTCAAATACGCAGCTCTCTATTTTAAAATAGTTGGCATATAAAATGGATCGCTTTAGATGTATAGCACTTTTTGGTACCGTGCATCTAGAGTTGAAAAAAATAAACCCAAATCTAGGAGGAAACAAACTATGGCTACAATGTACTATGATCAAAACATCAACGAGGAAGTATTAAAAGGGAAAAAAATCGCAATCATCGGGTATGGCTCACAAGGTCATGCACATGCATTAAACCTTAAAGAATCAGGATTCGATGTAGTAGTAGGAGTTCGTCCAGGCGGATCTTTTGATGCAGCAAAAGCGGATGGATTAGATGTAAAAACTGTTGCTGAAGCAGCACAAGAAGCAGATGTGATCCAAATTTTACTTCCTGATGAGCGTCAAAAAGCTGTATATGAGGCTGAAATCGCCCCTCATCTTGAAGCAGGTAAAGCACTTATGTTTGCACATGGCTTCAACATTCACTTCGGTCAAATTACACCACCTGCAGATGTTGACGTATTCTTAGTTGCACCGAAAGGTCCAGGACACTTAGTGCGTCGTCAGTTCCAAGAAGGTGCTGGTGTACCAGGCTTATTCGCAATTCACCAAGATGCAACTGGTCAAGCAAAAGATATAGCTCTTGCATACGGTAAAGGAATCGGTGCTGCGCGTGGTGGTTTACTTGAAACAACGTTCAAAGAAGAAACGGAAACTGATCTATTCGGTGAGCAAGCAGTACTTTGTGGTGGTGCTACACAATTAGTAAAAGCAGGTTTCGAAACATTAGTAGAAGCTGGTTACCAACCAGAGTTAGCATACTTTGAAACACTTCACGAATTAAAATTAATCGTTGATCTAATGTTTGAAGGTGGTATGGCAACAATGCGTTACTCAGTATCAGATACAGCTGAGTGGGGTGACTATGTTGCGGGACCACGTATCATCGATGACTCTGTAAAAGCTCGAATGAAAGATGTATTAACAGATATCCAAGATGGTACATTCGCTCGCCGTTGGATTCAAGAAAACGAAAACGGTCGTCCAGAATATACAAAATTCAAAGAAGCGGGTGCAAATCATCAAATCGAAGAAGTTGGTGCAAAATTACGTGCTATGATGCCATTCATCAACGAAGGTAAGGAAAAAGTTGTGAGAGAAGTAGCTACAAGTGTGAAAAATTGATCTTTTCGATACAACACTTCGCGACGGCGAACAATCTGCTGGTATGAACCTAAACACAGCAGAGAAAATTGAGATCGCCAAGCAACTGGGGCGCCAGATGTATTAGACGCATCAGTAAAAGCGTATTTAAATGCTATTAACCGTCATTTAATTCAAGCAAGCCTTCGTGCACAGCCTGAGAGTTAATTGATTAGTAGGCAACTGGTAAATGTCACAGATTTAGATGGAAGTGAATGGTATTAGCGTACTTCACATTCCAGACGCAATTAGGCCGTTGTGTATTTTAAGCATTCCAATTACGCAAAGACGTAGTTGATGACTCTCATCTATAAATATAGGTGAGAGTCTTTACTAAAATAGCGGATTCAACGCTATACAAAGAAAGGTGTTTTGACGATGGAGAAAAAAATTACAGTACTTCCTGGTGACGGAATAGGACCAGAGGTTGTTGCTTCTGCTGTTCGTGTATTACAAGTAATTGGTAAGCGATTCAACCATACATTCCATTTAGGTTATGCAACAATCGGGGGCGCTGCCATCGACCAACACAATAATCCACTGCCAGATGAAACAATCGAGATGTGTGAAAATAGTGACGCTATTTTACTTGGAGCTGTTGGTGGGCCGAAATGGGATCATAACCCACCTGAATTACGTCCAGAAAAAGGATTATTACGTATTCGTAAGCACTTTGACTTATTCGCAAATCTACGTCCAGTAAAGGCGTTCCCGAGTTTACTAGATGCTTCACCATTAAAACGTGAAGTAGCCGAAAACGTCGATTTAATGATTGTACGTGAACTAACAGGCGGCGTGTACTTCGGGGAACCACGTATGCGTACTGAGAATGGCGCGATTGATACAACGGTTTACTCAACTGCAGAAGTTGAGCGTATCGTTGAAAATGCCTTTGAATTAGCACGTTTACGTGGAGGCAAATTATGCTCTGTTGATAAAGCAAATGTACTTGAAACAAGTCGTTTATGGCGCGAAGTTGTAGAAGCGAAGAAAAGAGATTATCCAGATGTACAGGTGGAGCACAATTTAGTAGACTCTGTTGCGATGAAATTAATTACAAACCCTAGCCACTATGATGTGGTAGTTACTGAAAATATGTTTGGGGATATTTTAAGTGATGAAGCATCGGTCATTACAGGTTCTTTAGGTGTATTACCATCTGCATCTATTCGTGGTGATAGTTTTGGTCTATATGAACCAGTACATGGCTCCGCACCAGAAATTGCTGGCCAAGGTGTAGCGAATCCAGCAGCAACCATTCTTTCAGTTGCCATGATGCTACAATATTCATTTGGCTTAAAAGAAGAGGCAGCAGAAATTGAACGTGCTGTCAGTGCAGTATTTGATGATGGCTATTTCACTGCAGATCTTGCGCGTGATGGGGATCGTATACTATCTACAAACGAATGGACAGATAAAGTAATGAATGAGATTGATACTAGCTTTGTTTCGGAAAGCATTATGACAACATACATTTAGGAAATAGGTGAAGATGATGGGTAAAAATATAATTGAAAAGATTTGGGATAAGCATATTGTTTATCAGGAAGAGGGCAAACCGGACCTGTTATATATTGATCTCCATTTAATTCATGAAGTAACTTCTCCGCAAGCTTTTGAAGGTCTAAGGTTAAACGGACGTCAAGTACGTCGCCCAGATTTAAGCTTTGCAACAATGGATCATAACGTACCTACAAAAAATCTACCAACGATTCATGATCCAATTGCACGTAACCAAATTGAAACGTTAGCAAAAAACGCTGAAGAATTTGGCGTTGAGCTTGCAGGGATGGGGCACCCTGACCAAGGAATCGTTCACGTAATTGGACCAGAGCTAGGTTTAACTCAACCTGGTAAAACGATTGTCTGTGGTGACTCCCATACTTCTACACACGGTGCTTTTGGAGCGATTGCCTTCGGTATTGGTACTTCCGAGGTAGAACATGTATTGTCAACGCAAACGTTATGGCAAAACAAGCCGAAAACAATGGAAATTCGTGTAGAAGGTGAGCTTTCTGTAGGGGTAGCTGCAAAAGATATTATTTTAGCGATTATTTCTAAATTCGGTATCGGTGTCGGCACAGGACATATTGTGGAATTCACTGGAGAGGCTATCCACAAGCTTTCTATGGAAGAACGGATGACAATTTGTAACATGTCGATTGAGGCAGGTGCAAAGGCAGGACTAATTTCCCCTGACCAAACGACTGTTGACTATATCCGTGGACGTAAACATGCACCACAAGGAGAAAAGTTTGGGGAAGCAGCAGATTATTGGTTAAGTTTAGCATCCGATGAAGACGCAACATATGATACAGTTCGAATCATTCAAGCAGAAGAAATTGAACCAATCATCACTTGGGGAACGAATCCGTCAATGGGTTCAGGTGTTTCAAGTAATGTTCCAACACAGGCAGATTATGAAGATGAGTCAGATAAAGCCGCTCTTCGTAAAGCACTTGCCTACATGGGCTTAGAGGAAGGTCAACCATTAACTTCCATCGATATCCAACACGTATTTATCGGATCTTGCACAAACTCACGCATCAGTGATTTACGTGCAGCAGCGAATATCATCAAAGGACGTAAGGTGCATGAGAATGTAACAGCTATCGTTGTACCAGGTTCACATTCGACGAAAAAACAAGCAGAAGCAGAAGGATTAGATAAAATCTTTTCAGATGCAGGCTTTGAATGGCGTGAGACAGGTTGCTCCATGTGTCTGGCGATGAATGATGATGTAGTACCAGCTGGTGAACGCTGTGCATCAACATCAAACCGTAACTTTGAAGGCCGCCAAGGAGCTGGTTCTCGTACACACTTAGTATCACCGCCAATGGCAGCAGCGGCAGCAATTGCTGGTCACTTTGTGGATGTTCGTGAATTCGTAAAGGAAACTGTGTAATGGATGTTGATTTACACGGAAAGGATGATTGAAAATGGAACCAATTAATATCGTAAATAGTGTGATAACACCACTTGATCGTAAAAATGTCGATACAGACCAAATTATTTCGAAAGAGTTTTTAAAGCGTATTGAGCGTACAGGTTTTGGTCAGTATTTATTTTACCATTGGCGTTTTGATGCAGATGGTAATGAAATCAAGGACTTTGTGTTAAATAAACCTGAATTTAAAGACTCCAAAATTTTAGTAGCACAAGATAACTTCGGCTGTGGTTCTTCTCGTGAACATGCACCGTGGGCAATCTTAGATTACGGCTACAATGTAGTGATTGCACCATCATTTGCAGATATTTTCCATAATAACTGTTTCAAAAATGGGATATTACCAATTAAGCTAACAGAAGCAGAGTGTGATGAAATATTAGCTAAGGGCTTAGAAAAACCGTACATGGTGGAAGTCAATCTTGAGGCACAAACAGTAACGTGTGAAGATGGGGTAGTGTATCATTTTAGCATCGACCCTTACTATAAAGAAACACTGTTAAATGGTTGGGATGAAATTGCCCTAACCTTTAAATACGAAGAACAAATAGCTGCTTACGAAGCAAAACGTATTGCCTATTAATCGTTGATGCGATTTCCTTTAGACTGAAGACATACTCGATGATGTCTTCAGTCTTTTTATCGTTTTTTTTATTCCCGACAGAAGACTCCTACTTCAAGGGATGTGAAGTGGGATATCGTTCAAAGCACACCCGAACACTGAATGATCAAAGCTCATAAATGCGGAGCCTTCTAATTATTAGGATGGATAAAAATGGTCAATCAACACACCTGCTAACATCGTGTTGGTGTTGCTGTCGCTTCGCTTTCGCACAGAAAAAACATGTTGCTGTCGCTTCGCTTTCGCACAGAAAAAAACGTGTTGCTGCCGCTTCGCTTTCGCACAGAAAAAAACGTGTTGCTGCCGCTACGTTAACACTGCGCTTTCGCACAAAAAACATCTGTTGCCCCAATGCCACCGGACGCAATTATGTCGAGGTATAATTGATAAGTTAATGTTTTGTAAAAATACACAACAAATTAATGCAATATTTTGATAATATATTTATGAGGAAATAAATGGATTGTTTATTAGGGGGCAGTGAAACGATTCGGATGATGATGAGGCTAGTTATTTTGAAAGGGGGAACTATCATGAATATCATTCGAAAATACAGTCTGTTAATTGGGGGCTTAGGTTTTTCCAATTTAGGGAACTGGATTTACCTCGTTGCGCTTAATTTATTTGTATGGCATTTAACACAATCACCTACAGCGATGGCCGGGATCTTTATCGTCGGTCCTATCGCTAGAGTTTTAACCAACTTGGTCGCAGGCTCTTTCATTGATCGTATGAATAAACGCAAGTTGATGATTACAACTGATATGATACGAGGTGTTATCGTTTTTTGTATGCCGTTTATGGAATCTATTTGGCTCATCTATGCGCTGTTGTTTTTAGCAAATATGGCGAGTAGTTACTTTGGACCTAGTAGTACATATTATATTACAAAATTTATTCCCTCAGAAGATAGACAACGATTCAACGCAATACTTGGCACGTTCAATTCAGGTTCGTTTTTAGTAGGTCCAGCACTAGCGGGTCTTCTCATCATGCTTTTTAATACAACAGTTACAATTTGGTTCAATAGCTTTACATTTTTTGTATGTGCGATAATTATTTACTTATTACCTGATGTAGATGATGTGAAGGAAACTTCGAGGCAACGTATTACTTGGCAAATATAAAAAAGTGATTATGTAACTGTAGTGGCTTTCATCCGACAAAATCCATTATTTATTACGATTTATTTATTGTTCCAAAGTGCGTTAATGATTGCATTTGCGCTTGATTCTCAAGAAGCGACATTTATAAAACAAGATTTAGCTTTATCCGATAGCATATATGGAGCTTTTGTGAGTATTGCAGGAGCAGGAGCAATTTTAGGTGGATTGGTTGCTGCTAGCTTTGCGAAAAAATGGTCTACCCGTTCATATATGGCTTTTGGCTTGTTCTTGACAATGCTGTTTTATACAGCCTTTTATGCTTCGACATCAAGTATATTGGCATGTGTAAGTTTTATTTTTCTAGGCTTTTTTATGGCATTTAGTAATACAGGTTATGAAACATTTTATCAGCAAAATGTACCACCAGAAATGATGGGGAGATTCGGTAGTATTTCAAATATATTTCAAAATATTTTACAAATTACCTTTACGTTTCTATTAGGTCTGTTTGCAGAATTATTTACGCTTCAAATGACTGCAATTATTTTAGGTATTATAAGTATTATATTTTCGGTTTCATTATGGTTTGTGCTATATTCCAAAAAAATCCACATAGGTTTAAAGGAGGAAACACTATGATTAGTTATTCGCTTCGTTGTATTTTTTGTAAGGAAACATTTGAAGTGGTAGAAGGATCAAAGAAATATAGACTGTATAAACAAAATATGCAAGGGAAATTTTCCTGTGAAGATTGTGATCGAAGAATTGAATTAGAGGCAAGGAAAGGTTTATTGGGAAAACTATAAATTATGTATTGAAATAATTAACTTCACTTTTATTGTAGACTTTTTTAAAGACAGCTTTAGGTAATACCCATTAAAAAAGCTGGAGAATATCAGATGAGAAGCTAAATACTTCATGCAAAATAATCAAATGTAAATGATCCTGTCTTTCTACTGTTTTCTCGGTTAGAATGGAAAAATAAAAAGAAAGTAGGTCAACAGATGATTACAGTTATAGGTAGCTTAAATATGGATTTAGTTGTACAAATGGAAGCTTTTCCAAAGCAGGGTGAAACAATCCTTGGTAAAGATTTCCAAACAATGCCAGGAGGAAAAGGGGCTAATCAGGCAGTTGCTGCTGCACGTCTAGGAAGTGAAATCGCAATGATAGGGTGTGTGGGCTCTGATAGTTTTGGTGAAACTTTGCGCACTGTTTTACAGCAAGAGCACATTGAAACAGAAGCGATTGCAAGCACGTCAGTACCTACTGGGATAGCTAATATTCTAATCTACAATAATGATAACCGCATCATTGTCGTACCTGGCGCTAATTATGAATTAAAGCCTGACCATATAGAGGCAGTGAAAGAAATCATTCAAAAAAGTCAGATGGTCATTATGCAGCTAGAAATCCCAATGGAAACGACGGCGTATGCAATAAAATTATGTAAAGAAGCGAATGTACCTGTTTTATTAAACCCAGCACCAGCGGCTAATTTTAATATGCAGTGGATGGAAGATATCACTTATATCACACCAAATGAAACAGAGTGTAAGCAATTGTTTGGCGATCATTTTGATCAACTATTGGAAAAATATCCTAATAAGATGATTATTACGTTAGGTAGTGATGGAGCACGCTATTTTGATGGCGAATATCCAATACATGTTCCAGGTTTTATGACAAATGCAGTAGATACGACTGGCGCAGGAGATACGTTTAACGGTGCACTCGCTTATGCATTAGTAGAAGGACAGTCTTTGGATCAGGCCGTGTACTTCGCAAATCTTGCTGCTTCTTTATCTGTAGAGAAATGTGGTGCCCAAAGCGGGATGCCAACACTTGAAGCCGTTTACGCACGTATGGCTGGAGAAGAATAAAGAACAATGACAGCGAATTAATAGTATAAAAGTCACTTTAATAAAACAGAACAGGAGAGTAGGTGCTGAAAGACTAACTCTCCTATTTAATTTATAATAGTTATATATATAATATTTCTTTTAGTCTTAGTGGGGATTAATATTTGAGATTATAGGTTTTATAATATAAGTATGAACTCCTATTTGTGACAACTGAAAGTAAGTAAATTATCCTTTTTTATTATTAATTCTAAGTACTATGTATTAGAGAAGGGATAGTTTCATTTATAATGAATATATATACATACGAAAAGAGGTTATGAGGATGACGAACATTGACAATGTGCCAATTGAAAATACAACCTCAGCGAATAATATTTTGCCACAGTTTGTGGATCATTTACGCCAATTACATGGCATTATTGTACAAAATACATATGTGAAAGATACAGCTAAACACTTAAATCGTATCATTCAAGATGCTAACAACGAAACGATGATTCTTATTGTTGGGAAAGAGCGTGTTGGAAAAACAACACTAGTGAATGGACTGCTAGGACGTCAAGTTTTGTCAGTTAATGATCAGCATTCTACAGGTGTAAATACATTCTTGCGTTACGGTGAAAATGAAGAAATAAAGGCGTATTTTTTAGATGGCGTTGTAGCCATATTCGATATGAGTAAGCTAGAATTATTGACTACTGGCGATACTTTTGCATCTGAAATACTACGCGAGCATTTAGATTACCTAGAAGTATATTTGAAAAATGATTTATTAAAATCAGTTACAATCATAGATTCTGTTTCATTGGAGGCAGGGGGAGGAGAAATGGCCTATTTCCCAGAAGCGTTGATGAACCGCGTTGACGAAATCTTTTGGGTATTACGCTCAGGTTCAATGGCTATTTATCCAGAAATATTATTGATGGAAACCTTAAAAAACAAAGGTGTTGAGCCTCTTTGTGTCATCAATGGTATTGATTCAAATGAAAATACGGAGATGTTTATCAATTCAGAGAGAGAACGATTTGGCCATTTAATAAGTAACTTTGTTGCTATCTCTGCAACAGAAGCACTTGAAGCTAAACAGACTAACAGTGATGAACTTTGGCAAAAAAGCCAGTACGAGCATTTAATTACAGAAATTCAACGAGTTGCAGAAAATAGTGATAAGAAAACGTATGCCATTATAATTCGCTTCTTACAATGGCTTGAACGATTCCGCTTCGAATTAACTGTTATTCCACAAAGAGATCCATTCCAATCTGCTGTTGAGAACATTGAAAAGTACGCAGGCGATACACAATATGAATTTTCACGCTATCAACGTGATTTAACGATTGTGACTGAATATGAGCAAGAATACGAACAGGTTGCCAATGTATTTAAAAATGTTCAAACATTATACCAGCTTTTACAAACCATTTCACAAAATGATTATTTACAAGATGAACTTGTGGAAAGCTTTACAGAAAAGGCTATTTATTATCAACTAAAGGTACGGGAATATCGCAATATGCAGAGCGAATATATGCGTGAATATGATCGATTGGACGCACAACATAAAAAAATTCATGGAAAAGGTCTGATCAAGGCTATTTTTGGTCAGCATACACAAAATGACTTTTTCAAGGAACGTGTCGACAAGTTAAATGAGCAGCAAGAACTATGTATTGCACATTTTGAAAAAGTGCACGAAACGGAGACATTGATTCTTCAGTCCATTCAATCCATACAAAGTCATCTAATGGATTTATCGGGAAAACGTTTGGCACGTATTGAGCAAAAAGTGCAAGAGCTTAACCAACAACGTTCAAGAGAAAAGCACCAATTACAATTATACGCGAACAAATTAAATGAATTTTCTTGTTTGATTGAGGCACAGGGCTATATGAAAGAAAAGATTCAACCATTTTTAATGGACGAGCAAATGCCTCTTAGAGCAAAGGATATTGAAATGCTAAAAGAAACAATAAACAGTATAGTGAGCATTGACTTAACAAATAGTGGTTTACTTGCACGTAGTCAAATGAACAAAAAAATGGAAAGTACTGCAATTCCTTTTGAAGCTCAGCAAAAATATCCGTTACATACGTTAGCTTTAGTAGAAGCAGATGTAAAATCGAACGATATACCAGAAATTCCGAAAAAATTAGATATTCAATATGAAGAATAGACTGTAAAAGAAAATGTCCTAAAAGTAATTTAAACTTTTAGGGCATTTTTTTATGATGAGGGATGAAACAAAATATGGTATTTTTTCGTATAAATAGAAGGAGGGATTAAAATGATTCAAATTAACGGACGTTTTACGGAAGTGAAAATTTATTCTAATACAGCATTACAATCGGCTATCGATCAAATTAAAGAATTGGCAAATCAAGCTTTTATGGAAGGAACAAAAGTACGGATTATGCCAGATTATCATGCAGGGAAGGGCTGTGTTATTGGCACAACGATTCAGCTTCAGAATCGTGTAGTGCCTAACCTTGTAGGCATTGATGTAGGTTGCGGTGTATTTGTAGCTGAGTTAAATGAGACGGGTATAGATTTTTCTAAACTTGATGCTACAATTCGAGCACATATACCAAGCGGACAGGATATCCATCAGGAAGTATCGCCTGCCCGCCATTTTGTAGAATTCGAAGGAAAACAGTTTGTGGCGAGTGGCTTAAAGGATGACTATACGAATTTATCACTAGGTACACTTGGGGGAGGCAATCATTTTATAGAGCTTGCAAAAGATGAAGCAGGCACACATTATTTACTTATCCATACTGGCTCGCGTTATGTCGGAGCTAAGGTAGCAAATTGGCATCAAAAAAGAGCCTGTGAAACATTGCAGCGAGAAGATTTAAAAGAAAAAATAGGCGAACTGAAAAATCAGGGGCGGGAAAAAGAAATTCAAGCGATGATTCAAGCTTATAAAGAGCAAAATCCTATTGTACCAAAAGATTTGGCCTATTTAGAGGGTGAGTATTTCGATGATTATATTCACGATATGAAAATAGCTCAGCAATATGCTCGGATGAATCGCTGGACAATTGCCGAAACAATCGCGCAGCATATGAACTGGCATTTTAACGAAACGTTTGATACGATCCATAACTATATTGATACGGAAACAATGACGTTAAGAAAAGGTGCCGTTCGAGCAAATAAAGGAGAGAAGCTTGTTATTCCTATGAATATGCGAGATGGCTCACTTATTTGTATAGGGAAAGGGAATGCAGAATGGAATTATTCGGCACCACATGGAGCGGGGCGTATGTATTCTCGACGTGCTGCAAAGGAAGCGCTAAACATGGAAGATTTTAAAGAAACGATGCGAGGTATCTGGACAACATCTGTAAACGAAGAAACGTTGGATGAAGCGCCAATGGCTTATAAGCCGATGTCAGAAATTACATCTGTTCTCGAGGAAACGGCTGATATATTAAAAGTGATTACACCCGTTTATAATTTTAAAGCTAGCGAAGCAGCTAAGCCATATGAGCGACGAAAGTAAACTGTGAATGAATAAAAAACTTGTTGATGAAGCATATCCATGTTTTTTGGGATATGTTTTCTTTTTGAGAAGAACATCGCATATTTAGTTGGACCATAGACCTGATGAATACGTAATCGAACAAACAGAAACAAATGACATAAAGGGAGTTGCCAATCCAGACTACATTTATTTCACACATTATGAAAATTTTTTACTCAAACGGTTGATATTCCATTGAAATAGTCAAAAAAAGAATCTGCTCATACGGCAGATTCTTTATTAATTAATTTTAAATTTTATGCTTCAGCATCAGGTGTAAATTTACGACTTGCTAATTCAGCATCAAGCATAAAGATTGCGTTGGAATCACTTTGAATGCGTTCAATTTTACGAATTAACGTATCGAATGTTGATTCTTCTTCTACTTGCTCGTCTATGAACCATTTTAAGAAAGCCATTGTCGCATGCTCACGTTCATCTAAAGCGATATCGGATAAATTGTAAATGCGGCGAGTCACTTCTTTTTCGTGTGAAAGAGCAGATTTAAAAGCATGTAGAATCGAATCAAAATTATTTTCAGGGCTATCATAGCCGTGGATTGTTGCGCGGTAGCCCATATCACTTAGAAAATTATAAAATTTCATAGCATGGAAGCGCTCTTCTTCGGCCTGTACTAAAAAGAAGTTGGCAAAGCCATCATAATCTTGATCTGTACAGTATGCCGCCATTGCCATATAGGCGTGCGCTGAGTAAAATTCAAAATTCATTTGTTCGTTTAGTGCTGTGTGTAGTTTTTCAGATAACATAAAAGTTTTCCTCCCTTAGTAGTAAATACCTGTTGATGTCTTATAGTATACAACGAAGGTAGGGTGTTATACAAATGATATTTATTCTCAATTAAAAAATCCCGCAGTAAGATTCCTACCTCAAAATTAAGGAGTATGATGGGAAGTTAACTGCCTGTAAAAGCCCGATTGGTGAGGGACAACAGGATGTTGGTCACACAAGCATTTTCATAGGAAATGAAGGTTTTAGCTTGTGTCCTTTTATCCAATGGGGGATGAAGCGAACCCCAACCCCACTGAAGAAAGCTTTAATTTTATTCAAATTCCTCTTTTAATCGCCAAATTACTTCTAATAGATTAGTAAATAAATTAATAAAATCTAAGTAAAGATTTAAGGCCATACCAACGACTTCATCATCTGAAACGTGATTATGTCGGATTCGGTTAAAGTCATAAACGGTATAGAGACTAAATAGTAGTACAGTTACTCCTGCTATAATCAGTCCAACCATATTGCTTACAGGGATAAACATGAAAACTAGAGAAAATACGAGTACGACGATTAATACGGTGAATAAATAGCTTCCCCAATTGGAAATGTCTTTATTCATCATCATACCAACAAGTGCTAGCACAATGAAGATGGCTACGGTCGCTACGAAAACAAGTAACACAAGCTGTTGTCCTAGCTCTGCAATGAAAAATTGTGTTGTCCAAAATAGTGTAATTCCCATTAAGAAGGGGATCGTATACATAATGGAATTAGCGAGTTTCAGACTTCGCACAAAGCAGGCAATGATAAGAAGCACAATTGTAATAATGGATATCGGCATGATAATAGCAGGGGGTAAAAATGTTGCGATGTACATACCGATTACTGTTAACACCCACATAAAGGCAAAGTGTTTCAAAATTTTGTTCAAGTTATGATTGCGGTTAGCATATGCCATGTTGAAAAATCCTTTCTTTTGTAAAATAATTTTCTATAATTATACGAAACAGTTTCTAAAAAGATTCAAATTTTTAAAAAAATGGTTCTAAATTAAATGAAGAGTGAAGCATCCACAAAATGCTCCTCCGTTCTGACAATTGATTGCCAAGCTTCTTCGGTTTGTGGGAACAATCATTGCGGATCTAGACTAGCCAGTTTTTTGGCAGAAGTAGATAGGTAATCCCTGAGATATTGTATAAAATCAAAAACTCGCCAAGATGGTATGTCTAGGCGAATTTTTGATTAATTATTTTGCATTTTTCTTTTGGTTTTTCACGCCAACTAAGTATCCACCAAGGGCAATACCAATTAATACAGTCCAGAAAATAAGCTTCCACGTTGTTGAGTGTGGAAAATCATGTGGAATGATAGCTAGTTTTTCGTGTGCTAATGCTAGAACAGCCAGCTTTACACCAACCCAGCCTACGATTAGGAAGGCAGCTGTTTCAAGTGATGGGAATTTATCAAGAACTTGCACGAACCAACGAGCCGCAAAACGCATCATGATAACACCGATAATACCACCTAAGAACATCACTGAGAATTGACCAACATTAATGCCGCCAATATCAAAATTTCCGACATGTGGTAGCGTTACTGCAATAGCGACCGCTGCTAAAATTGAATCTACCGCAAAGGCGATGTCGGCAAGCTCAACTTTCATCACAGTCATCCAGAAGCCAGATTGTTTTTTAGGCTCTTGAATCTCTTCGGGGTTTTGTGCAGCCTTCCGTGAATCATAAATATGCTTCCCAGACATGAATAATAAGTATGCAGCACCAAGAGCTTGAATTTGCCAGAAATTAACGAGCGTTGTAATAAGGAATAGTGCAGCAAAGCGGAAAATAAATGCGCCTATTAAACCATATAATAGTGCTTTTTGCTGTTGTTCCTTAGGTAAATGTTTTACCATAACGGCCATAACAACTGCATTATCAGCAGCTAATAAACCTTCTAGTACAATTAATACGATGAGTACCCATGCGTATTCTAATAAAATTGCCTCCAAATTTGTTTCCTCCTTTATACTTCGAACAGAAATGAATGTACTGCTTTTAACGTATTCTTTGCATTTTAGGCAAAAGAAAAAGACCTCTGCCTAAAAAATAGGCAAAGGTCTTGCTAAGCAATTAACTGTTAGTTGCACAGAAAAATATCTTGTACGACAAAAAAATGCCTTCACACCCGATGGCATATGACCATGTAATGACGAATGTGAAATCAGATGTTTCATTTACATCTGCTAGCTACTCCCCTTTGACATAATTGTCAAAAGCTATTCAATTCTTTATAAATGGATTATAACATGTTTCTAATCCATTGCAAATAAAAATATGAAGCTTTGGTGAAAAAATCCTTTACCGAACAGTTTAAACAAGTGGTACTATTGGAGAGATGCGAAAATTTTAGCAGCATAGAGAGGAGACATACATGTATAGAAAGTTTTTTTCATATTACAAACCACATAAACGATTATTTGTGATCGATTTTTCGAGTGCGATCATTGTAGCAATTTTAGAACTCGCATTTCCTCTAGCTGTTCAGTGGTTTATTGACGAGCTATTACCTACAGGTGACTGGGGCATGATTGTCAAAGTAAGTGTGTTATTATTACTTGTTTATGTAATTAGCACAGTCCTTAACTTTATTGTCAACTATTTAGGACATAAACTAGGTATTAACATCGAGACAGATATGCGACAAGAGTTATTTACACATGTTCAGCGTCAATCATTCCGTTTTTTTGATAATACGAAAACAGGCCATATTATGAGCCGTATTACAAATGATTTATTTGATATCGGCGAGTTTGCCCATCATGGACCGGAGGATTTATTTATTGCGATTATGACATTTGTCGGGGCCTTTGCTATTATGTTTAATGTTAATCCAACATTAGCGTTAATTGCCGCAATAATGGTGCCGTTTTTAACATGGCTTGTTACATTTAGCAATATTAAAATGAACAATGCATGGAAAACAATGTATGGGAAAATCGCTGATGTGAATGGTCGTGTAGAGGATAGTGTATCTGGCGTACGCGTCGTCAAATCCTTTACAAATGAAGCGTTTGAAATTGAACGCTTTAAGGAGCAAAACGGCTTTTTCCGCTCTGCCAAATTGTATGCTTATAAAATTATGGCAGGAACGCACTCCAGTATTTATATGATGACACGTTTGTTAACGTTAGTTGTGCTTGTTGTTGGGTCATGGCTAAGCTTTAGTGGCAAACTATCTTACGGTGAGCTAGTTAGCTTTGTTTTATATACAAATGTTCTAATTAAACCAATCGATAAAATTAGTGCATTGCTAGAGCTTTATCCAAAGGGGATGGCAGGCTTTAAACGCTTCCGTGAATTAATAGAACAGGAACCAGAAATCCAGGATCGTGAAGGTGCAAAGGCAGTTCAACATCTTTACGGAGATATTTCATTTAACAATGTTCATTTTAATTATGACACATCCAAAACGGTGTTAACGGATATTTCCTTTGACGTACTTGCTGGACAAACGATTGCATTTGTTGGTCCATCTGGAGCGGGTAAAACAACGATTTGTTCTTTAATTCCAAGGTTCTATGAAGTAAGTAGCGGTGCCATTACGATTGATGGGATTGATGTGCGAAATATGACACAGTCTTCATTACGTTCACAAATTGGTATCGTACAGCAAGATGTCTTTTTATTTACAGGTACTATTCGAGAAAATATTGCCTATGGAAAATTAGGTGCTAGTGAGGAAGAAATTCGTGAGGCGGCTAAAAAGGCACATTTAGCGGCATTTATCGCAGAGCTTCCAAATGGCTATGAGACTCAAATCGGAGAGCGTGGCTTAAAGCTTTCTGGTGGACAAAAGCAACGAATTGCCATTGCTCGAATGTTCCTAAAAAACCCACCGATTTTAATATTAGACGAAGCAACCTCTGCTTTGGATACAGAAACAGAGATGATTATCCAACAGTCATTAACAGAGCTTGCTGAAAATCGAACAACCCTAGTTATTGCCCATCGACTGGCAACCATCCGCAATGCTGATCGAGTCCTAGTAGTGACACCAAATGGAATTGAAGAAGATGGAACTTATGATGAGCTTGTTGCACAAAATGGCATATTCGCTAAGCTTCATCATATTCAGTTTCGTAAAGGACAAGGGGAGCCGTCCATGCAGGAGTATGTTGAATTAAATTAAAATGGCTCATCACCAAAAGTTGTGGATGACATTTGTTAAAACATATACTATGTAAATAAGTTGATTGGAGTGGAGGCTGGGTGACTCCTTGGGGATTAGTGATAGAGGAACGAAGGCTAAAACCATCACGTCCTGTGATAACGCCTTCGTGACCAACATCCTGTTGCCCCGAGACCCTGGAGCGAGCAACGCGAGTGAAGCGGCTCATCGGACGCCCAGTCGGAACGGAAATCAACCACACGTTTTGGTGAAGAACCCTAAAAATGGCATCATTCAAATTGAAATATCCTCTCAAATAGTTATGCTCATTTGAGGGGATATTTCTTATTGTCTTTTTTTCTTCATTGCTTCTTCTCGTTTTCAGCGGTACGGGTGTAATCCTGAGGTGCAAGTGCTTTATTACGCTCAGTATAACTTTTTGCGGATAAGCGGAAGATCGATTTTTTAATAGTTGACCAATTTAAATCTGTGGCAAGATTCATGTAAGAGTAACCATAGATTCGGATATTACATAAGTAAAGAAGTGTAAGGTAGAGGGATATAAAAAATCCAAATAAACCAAAAAATGCACTGGCAAGAATGAAAGCAATACGCAATATACTGATGGTTGTAACAAGAGATTGGTTAACAAGTGTAAATGATGCAATGGTAGAGATCGCAATAACTACAATCATTTCTGGACTTGTCACACCTGCGCGAATGGCTGCATCACCAATAATTAAACCGCCAACAACGCTTATCGTACCTCCAATAACAGAAGGCAGACGTAAGCCAGCTTCACGAAACAATTCAAACATTAATAGCATTAGTAACATTTCGAGGGAGGAGGGGAGCGGTAGCCCTGTTTTTGCTTGGACAACTGTTGCTAAGAGCTGAAATGGTAGTTGATTTTGGTGATAAGTCGTTAGTGAGAGCCAAAATGCGGGCAACAGTAAACCAATTAAAATCCCTAAAATCCTCAAAAGTCGTTCAATAGAACTGAAAATGACAGGATATTCATTATCCTCTGCAGATTTCAGCAATAAAAATAAATTTACGGGTGTGACGACGGCATATGCTACACCATCAACGAGAATGAGAAAGCGTCCTCTAATTAGAGACTGAATAGCATAATCGGGCCGTCCAGTATAATCAAATTTCGGGAAAAGCTTGGAGTTTTTGTTAATCCGCTCCATTAATATATCCCCGCTAAAGACAATATCTGTATCTACAGATGCCAGTTGTTTTTTTATTCCATGTAAAATATCCATATCGACAATATCATCGAAATAAAGAATAGCCACGGTTGTTTTTGAACGTTTACCTACTTCCATTTTTTCTACACAAAACGAATTCGTTGGTAAACGTTTGCGCAATAGTGCAATGTTGACGCGAATATCTTCAATAAAATTATCTCTAGGTCCCTTAACAAGAACTTCCATTCTCGTCTCTTCCGGATTTCGATTAGGCTTTTTAGCGATATTACTAGCATATAAAAGTTCTTCTTCCTCAAAATAAAGTAATAAGAAACCAGTATATACAAAGGTAATAGCTTCTTCTTTATCTTTGACTTTTTGAAGAGTCGGGATATGAAGTTGATTTGTAATATTTTCTTCAAAGGAAGTATCAGCTAAATGATCATAAAGAAATTGGATGCGCCTAATAATGACTTCATTGAGCAGGTGTTGGTCTATCATTGCATCACAAGTTATGAATTGAACCTTTTGTTGATTAAATGTATATTCCTGAAATTGAATATCTGCTGATTTTTGAAATAGTTTTTTTAAGGTGTTTAGGTCTATAGCCTTCTCCTGCTGAGGCATTATAACTCACCACTTTCCATTTCTTGTTTTTCAGGTTTCCCTTTTTTAGAAGATTTATTTGAAAAGAAAGCTACTAGTACGAAAAAAATGGATAAAAGAAAAAAGAAAATAAAAGTAGCTGTTAATATATAGTTCCCTTTCACTTTCAAAAATATGTTTTCATTTAAAATAATTAACGGCAAACAAAATAGAAAGAAGGGGGGAGCTAGCATTTTCCATATTCGTTTTGGATCCCCAGTCATTTTCAGTAAATCCGCTATTATATATAAAAAGAAGCCAACTCGTATAAATGTTCCAGTAAGCCATTGATAAATAGAGAAAAAGTCAAGATGCTCAATATAACGACCAATCGATACTAATCCCCATTCCTCGTAAGCAGGATATCTTTGCTTTGCCGCTTCAGTTGGACCAAATTCTGTAATTGCACCGATCAGCGGACCTAAAGTAAGCCCCATTAATATGAAAAGCATGATGCCAAAATGATACCAACGAATACGCTCTTTAAATTGATGTTGTAAAAATAAAAGCATTAATAGCTCAATAAATCCTGAAGCGGGATAAATCATCCCTTTCATAACAGGGGTGAATCCGTGCTCAAAAAATGGGCGTAATAAGTCGTATTCTTTTACCTGTAGATTTGTAAATGCGACAAAAAATCCAAAGACTACTACACCGAATAATACAAAGACATTTAAAATAGCAATGGTTTGTAAACTTGTTGTAACGAGTAAAATACAAAGAACTGTATATATGAGTAATAACATAATGACTGGAGTTTGAGGTAAAAACGTTGTGTTTACCCATTGCAGAGTTTCAACCATCGTAAAAGCACTGAGGATGAATAAAAATATAGCGATACTATAAATAATAATTGTTGAGCCTGTTTTTCCGATTTTTTCATCTAACCAGTCCCTAATTGGCTCCTGATTTGTCTTTTTTTGAATATAAACTAAAAGAAATAGCCAAAAGAATATAATAGCTGAGGACATTAGTACAGAGATCCATCCGTCCCTTCCTGCAACATCAAGTAGTGGGGGAATAATTGTCACGTGATTTTTTAAGCCAATGACAGTCATGGATAAAAAAACAACATGTAAAATACTAATTGATCCTACACCTTTCATATGAAAACCCTCTAACGTTAATTGATACACTTTAGCTTTGACAAAAAGTGAGAGGATTATAAGCATGGCAGGCTCCTCTTAAATGAGTGTTTGATACATAAAAAAGCGAGGTATTTGACAATTTATCGTCAAATACCTCGTGTTTTGGAACTATATTTATTTCAAAATGATTAATGAATATACTCAGAACTTACAAGATCCTTTTTCAGGACATCTGTTGGGATTTCAAATTCTACTATACCCATATAGCCAGGTGCTACTTCGTATTTATCGAAGGAGATAACAAGCTTTCCTTTATCAGAAATATAGAATTGTTGATCCGCTTTAATAGCTTTAAATTCGTCAAAAAGCTCTTCGTCAGGAATGCCTCCTCCTTTTACCCAGTACGTTTTATCTGAGTCGGATGCCGCTTGTCCACGCATTTGTTCAATAATGTTTTCACTGATCGTTTTAATATAATGATCATCTTTAAATAGCATCGGCAATGTAATTAATATTTCATTTTGTTTATCAATTGTATCGTACTGCATAACTGTAGAAGATGATCCAACGGTATTGACCGTATAACGACCAATCGATAAGATTTGCTCATTGTCTGTTTTAATTTCATAGCCGCTATCGATTCCTACGTGACCACCTCCCTGTCCTTTTACATAATCAACTTCAGAAACAAAGTCATCATAAAGAGCCTTACCTTCTGAACGGTATTTTTCATTTAAAGTATTGGCAAGATCTTTATTTTCTAAGTTTTCAATAGAAGGGACTTTAATGTCAGCATCAAATGTTTCTTCTTTTACCTCATATTCAGTCCATGTTAAAACTTTTACGATACTACCAACAACAGGAATTTCTGAAAGAGTTCGTGCCATTGCTGGACTAACATTTAAACTAGCTGTAAAAAGGACTGCAGCCGCTGCAGATCCAAGTAACCATTGTGGTGCTCGGTTTTTTCTCTTCTTTTTGCCATGCTTTAGTGCTTTCTCAACTACAAAATCAAGTTCCTTTGGAATAGGTATTTCATTATATTGTTTTTCTAATTGTTTTAATTTCTCATCCATGTGCTGTTTCTCCCTTCACATCTTGCATTTGGATTTTTAACAGTTTTAACGCTTTATAAAGGCGAGATTTAGCTGTGCTCAACTTAATGTTAAGGATATCTGCTACATCAGCGAGCTTTAAATCTTCAAAATAGTGTAAAATGACAACTTCACGATACATTTGAGGTAAATCCTCTAACGCATGCTCTAAGTCAACGTTTTCGTAGACATCCTCTTGTGCAGGTGTTAAATATTGCAATGTATCATCGTCTGTCACCTGTAAGCGTTTATGCTTACGTAAAAAATCAATAGCAGTACGTACGACGATTTTATAAAACCAGCTTTTCATATACTCGACATTTTCTAGTCGATCAAGTGAAAGCATTGCTTTTTGAATACTGTCTTGTACAACATCAAGTGCGTCCTGTTCATTTTTTGTATAGTTATACGCGAGCAAATAAAACCGTTCTTTCTGTTCACGAATAAGCTGGACAAATATTTCTTCATGTTGAAATGCATTTCTTGTTTTCATGTCCAAAGAAGCTCCTTTTTAATTTTCAAATTGTATACAACTACTAGACGTGCAAAAGGGGAGAAAAAGTTGATAGCAATAAAAAAACTTACCTCTACTATGAGATAAGTTTTATCATTCTAAAGTAGTACCATACAAAACAAAAGCGATCATACACAACCATTTAAGTGTTGTGATGAAAATAATTGTATTTCTTTCAGCAGATAATTTTTGTACCGAAAGCGTAGCGACAGGTACAGAAGTCTCCCATCGAACCAATTATGAAAAATAGTCATATGTATTTTTCAATAGTAATAGAATTGTCACTACGATAAATAATTTACGTACATACCCACTACCACGTTTAATGGCAAATTTAGAACCAACAATGGCTCCAGCAATTTGTGCAAGTCCCATTGGTAAACCATAGGCATAATTTATTTGCCCTAAGTATATAAACATAAGAAGGGCGGCAATATTACTTGCGAAATTTAAAAATTTGGCATTGCCTGCTGATTTTAAAAAGTCAAAGCCAACCATTAAAAAGGCGAATAGTAGAAATGAGCCTGCCCCTGGCCCTAAAAAGCCGTCATAGAACCCGATTAAGGTAATGATCACCACAAAAAATGCGTAACGTTTAGGTGTCATTTTTTTATGGGTAGAAATGCTACCCCAGTCTTTTTTGAAAATAGTGTAAATAGCTACGGCTGCTAGCATTACAAGCATTAGTGGTTTGAGAACGCTAGGATCCATTAGATGGACAATCCATGCACCAATCATTGAACCTATAAAAGCAAACGGGAACAATTTATAAACGGATTTAATATCTAATAGTCCAGAGCGATAAAAAGTCAAAGTGCTTGTTAGTGACCCCATTGTACCTGCTAATTTATTGGTTGCCACGGCCGCAGATGGTGGAAGACCAACAAACATAAGCGCTGGTAATGAAATAAGCCCGCCTCCTCCTACAACAGAATCGATAAATGCAGCAAGAAAGCCAAAAAAGATAAGAATGAGTAAAATGTTTACATCTAAATCGAAAGGCACAATAGGTCATCTCTTTTCTATGATAATAATTTGATATTAGCGAAATGAAAAATGACTGTAAATAGCTTAAATAGTATTTCTCTATTATTTTTTTTAATAGAGTAGTAGTAGATTTTTATTTAATATTTCGAAATTCTACAAAAAACAAAAATATTCTATTTTAAGTACATTTTTTAATGTATTATGTAGGTGATAGTGTTTTTTACGTAAAGGGGACGTGATGACATTTGAGTTTAGCAAATCATGTAAGAGTATTTATTTGTGTTGTTCTTATGGGGCTACTTGTCGGATATGTTTATAATGCTAAAAAAGATATTACAGATCATGAGTATATCGATATAGTGAAAGAAGGATATTTGGAAAATTTTTCAGATGTAGCTGTTCGTAATGCATTTAATTATGCATTTTTTGAACCATATTGGCGATATTATCAGGCTAAAACTGGTGAACATGTTGTCGAATTATCAGGTGATATTACATTTCAAGGTGAAAAGGGACATGCGATTTTACAGTTTGTAATAGATGAACAAACTCAGCAATTTACTGTTTATGCAACGAAGTTTAATGATGAAGTATTGAGTGCGGAACAAAGACGATTACTTATTGGCATGGTTTATGAAACATGGCATATGGAGCAGATTGCTTATGAGTAAGGTCTTTTGCTTTGTAAAAAGACCTTCCTATATTAGAGTGAAGAGGAGGACATAGAGACAAAGAGGTGTGTTCAATGAGATTAAGTATTTTAGATCAAATGCCTGTACCAAAAGGCCATACTGCGGAGGAAGCCTTTCAGCGCACAGAACAAATAGCGCTTTTAGGTGAAGAGCTTGGCTATCATCGTATGTGGCTAGCGGAGCATCATAATAGTCATTCATTGGCAAGTTCAGCGCCCGAGGTGACAGCTGCTTTTTTAGCTGCAAAAACAAAGCGTCTTCGCATCGGAACAGGTGGTGTGATGATGATGCACTATTCACCGTATAAACTGGCAGAGGTCTTTAAAACATTATGTGGCTTGGCACCGAATCGAATTGACTTTGGTGTAGGAAGAGCCCCTGGTGGCGACCATGCTTCTATTAATGCACTAGCTGAAGGAAGAAGACAACCATTTACAGAGCAGTATGATAAGCTCGAAATCATTTTAAAATTGATGAATAATCAAAAAACGGGCGAAAATGTTTATGACCAAGTGATAGCGGCACCAGTAAATATTCAATTACCAGAGGCTTGGTTACTTGGTTCTAGTGGTCAAAGCGCTATGCAGGCAGGACGACTAGGTGTGGGTTATTCATATGCGCAGTTTTTCACTGGAAATATGTCAAAGGATATTTTTGATGCGTATAAGGCTTACTTTACACCTTCCTATTACATGGAGAAACCACAAATAATCGTTACCTATGCGGCAACAGTTGCAGATACATTAGAGGAAGCGGAATATTTGGCTAGGCCTGTTGATATTACTCGACTTCAGCTTATGAAGGGACAAATCATTCAGGTAATGTCACCTGAGGAAGCACAGGATTACCCACTTACGGAGTTGGATAAAATGACAATTGCGGATAATCGTAAAGCCAATCTTGTCGGAACTCCTAAAGAAATCGCTGAATTTTTAGTAGCAGAGCAAGAGCGATATGGATTTGACGAAGTGATGCTTAACTGCAATCAATATGCACTAGAAAGTCGCAAGAATTCCTATAAGCTACTTGCTAAGGAATTAATATAAAAATAATGGTGTTACCAATGTAGGTATATCCTTTGGTAGTAGCAGAAATATAAGAAGTGTTATGGAAATTAACGAAAAAGGAGCTATGTTTCAGTAAAATGAACATGGCTTCTTTTGTGTACTAAACGATATCATCTTCTTCGATGGCTCTGTAATTGAGATTAATAGGCCTTTACACATATTTAAGGTTTTGTAAGTAACATAATTCGTTTTTGATGTTTTATAGAGGTCTAATAGTAACCCATGCTATAATGATAGTAATAAAAAAGAGGTGATGCCTGATGAATCGAAAAGCAATACGAAGAATTCCGTTAGATAAGTTTTTTGATTTGAAGGTTGATTTTGCCTTCAAGCAATTGTTCGGTAGTGAAAAGAATAAAAAAATTACGATTGTTTTTTTGAATGCGGTTCTTAAACTTACAGGACGGGACACTATTAAAGAAGTAACATTTATTCAGCATGAATTGGGCGGTGAATATCAGGACGATAAACAATCTCGGCTCGATATTCTTGTGAAAACACAAAATGGTGACTTTATCAATGTGGAAATTCAGCTATCCAATCAGCAAGATATGACAAAGAGAACGCTATATTATTGGGCAAAAATGTATGAAACCCAACTAGTTAGAGGTATGGGATACAGTGAATTACGCCCAACCATTACGATCAATATATGCAATTTTACAATGTTTAAAGACAACAAAGATTATCATAGTACTTATCATCTGTATGAAGACAGAATATTATCAAGGCTAATGCCAGACGAAGATGTGCTGGAAATTCACTTTATAGAGATGAACAAGTTTATTACTCTTTGGCAAGAAGAAAAGTTAAATGCTCTCGATGATATCTTAATTCGATGGTTGTTATTACTTGGTATGGTCGATGGTCGGAAAAAGAAAGTATATGCAGAGATATATCGTGAATTGGAGGAGTTAGCAATGAAAGATGAGAACTTACGTGCAGCATTTGATACGTGGGAGGAAATCAGTCAGGCCCCTGAAACTATTCTTGCTTATCAGTCTCGTTTAAAGTATATCCTAGATGAAGAAGCTCGTTATATAGATGGTATCAATAAGGGGAGAGAACAAGGATTAGAACAAGGGTTAGAACAAGGGTTAGAACAAGGAATAGAGCAGGGAATAGAGCAAGGGCGTAAACAAGCGCAAATAGAGTTAGTGAAAAAATTGCTGAAACGTCATGAAACGGTTGAAGAAATAATGGATTTATTAGGCTTATCGAGAGAAGAAATTGAAAGAATAAAAAGCTTAGATTTACTGTAAGAAACACATATAAAGTATGGATATATTCACTTTTTCATAAAATTTAAAGTGATCTGATGCTTTTTTATTTTCAATGCAACCGAAATATTTATTAAACATATTGTATAAAAAATGTCCAATGCATATAGACTTTTGCATTGGACATTTTTCATTTTTACAAAGTAGCAGAGCCGCTAACAAACTGTGCATCTTTATAATACATATTTTTAACAAGAACGTTAGGGCCTAAGCATTTTACTGCTGGACAATGACAGTTTAGTGATTTCGCTAAATCTGTTGCCATCCATTTATCAAAAATAGCAGGTAGTTCATCGTTCACAATATTTCCAAGTGCAGGTGTGTCGCCAAAGTCTGTCACGATAACATCACCTGTAAAGATATTGATATTTAAGCGTGAGCGACCATCTGGATCATTACGCATTGTAACGTTTTTTGCTTCTCTTAGTCGTTTTAAGAGCTTTTGATCTTCTTCATTCATGCTGCACGGATAGAACGGTAGTGTGCCAAACAGCATCCACGTGTTTTCATCTCGAACATCAAGTAGCTGATGAATAGCTTCACGTGTTTCCTCAAGTGATAAAGACGTAAGGGCGCTTGCAAAATCTGAAGGGTACATTGGATGCACTTCATGGCGTGCACATTTCATGTCGTTAATGATTTGGTTATGGATATGCTCTAAATATGGTAAGGTTTTTTTGTTTAACATTGTTTCCGCCGATACCATTACACCGTGTTCTGCAAGCATTTTTGAGTTATCAATCATGCGTTGGAATAAAGCAGCACGCTGTTCATAAGTTGGTTTTCGCTCCATCATGGCAAAGCCTGTTTCAACAAATTCATCAACCGTGCCCCAGTTATGTGAAATATGTAGCACATCTAAATACGGTGCAATCATTAAATAACGTTCGGGCTCTATTGTTAGATTGGAGTTGATTTGTGTTCGCACGCCTCGTTCATGCGCGTATTTCAATAAAGGTAAAACATAGTTTTGAACGGATTTCTTAGACATCATCGGTTCTCCACCAGTAATCGAGATTGTTTTAAGGTGTGGAATTTCATCTAAACGCTTTGTTAGCAAGTCGATTGGTAATGCTTCAGGATCTTTAGTTTGCAATGTATAGCCAACCGCGCAATGTGCACAGCGCATATTACAAAGTGTTGTCGTTGTAAATTCAATATTAGATAGGGTCATATGCCCATGTTGTTCAACATCTAAATACGCTTCCCATGGATCAAAGACAGGCGTAATTTTTTGTAGGGTCTTCATAATTCGTACATCTTCCTTTCTAGCATTCTATTGTCTCATATTCGCTAAAAATTTCAAATACGAAATTATCGAAAGGGCTATTTTTAGGTTAGATGATCATATTTATTACCCAAATAAGGAAATAATTTTAACGACTTTTTTTAAAAGACATTTCCTAAAATTCTGTAAAAAGAGAGGTCGGGTACATTTCCTGTTATTTTTTTAAAAAAACGTTATGATAGAAGTACCAAGATGGTAATATTGCACCAAAGAAAGTAGGATATGACATGACTAAATATGAAACATTATTGTTTGACGTAGATGACACATTATTAGATTTTGACTTAGCTGAAAATGCAGCCCTTGACCGTTTATTTAAACAGGAAAATATTGCAACTACTCCAACGATGATTGCTCGTTATAAAGAGATTAATGAATCGATGTGGCGTGCTTTTGAACGTGGAGAGGTGTCTAAAGATAAACTACATAACACTCGATTTTCAATTGCGTTAAAGGAATTCGGCCTAGATGTAGATGGGGAATACTTTGAAGCAATCTTCCAAAAATATTTGAAAGAGGCACATCATTATGTAGACGGTGCCTATGAAGTAATCGCACAGCTTGCAGATAGCTATGAATTATATGTCGTTTCAAATGGGAAGACAATGACTCAAAATAAACGATTAGAGGATGCTAATTTAGCGCAATTTTTCAAAGGTATCTTTATCTCGGAGCAAACAGGCTATCAAAAACCAATGCCAGCATTCTTCGATTATGTTTTTGAACGTATCGATGATCTAAATAAAGATAAAACCCTAATTATTGGGGATTCTTTAACTTCGGATGTTAAAGGCGGATTACAGGCAGGAATTGATACATGTTGGTTTAATATACGTAATATAGAAAATACAAGCGATATTCAACCACATTTTGAAATTAAAAAGCTTCATGAGTTACATGTATTATTAGATAATAAAATAGCAATTCTGTAAGTGCATGTTTGAGCTACGATTCAATTGTTCAGAAGTCTAAACAATTGAAACGTAGTTTTTAAATGGAACTAAAGTGTTGGTGAATGTGCTAAAAATACTATATTTTTACATTGAGAAATCCAGTATGATAGTTCTAGATGAAAAGAAGGAGGAGTAATATGAAGGGGAAAATTCCAAAGGTAGTGTTAATAGGAATGTTAGGTTTATCACTTGCTACCCCCATACAAGCATATGCCTATCAAGAGCCAACGAATTATGTACATATGAAAACGCCAAATATGACAGTTTACTCTGCATATGGTGCTACTATTAATGCATCTGAAAAAGGTGATATTTTTAGCATTAAAGCAGATATTGTCAATAACCGTCAGCCGCTTGAAGTGGAAATCTTCAAAAATGGTCAGGATGGTGTATTAAAGCAAGTTGCTAAAAAAGGCGTAATGGAGCCAGTTGCTTATCGAGATTTAGGGGACCGAGTGATTGTAACGCTTCATAATAATGCAGAATTAAAATTTGTGAATCCACAGCCCAATTATTTTCGTGATACAGGTCATTCAGCATACAGTACGTATATTAGTACTTTAGCGAAGCGGGGAATTGTTCAAGGAAGAACCGCTAATAATTTTGGCATTAATGATTCCTTAACACGTGCTCAATTTAGTGCATTACTAGCTCGTGCATTCAGCTTTCAGCAAGTACAACCAACACAATTCAAAGACATTGATGCCAAAAAATCTTGGTATGGTGGATATGTTGGTGCCTTACATTCTCTAGGGATTATTAAAGGAAAAACGCAAGAATTATTTGATCCAAATGGAAAAATAACACGCCAGCAGGCAATTTTAATGCTAGGGCGGACATTAGATGCTGTAGATTTTGTACAAGAAGAATATGCCGTTTTACCTTATCGAGATACTTACGATCTTCAGGGGGAAACATTACGTCATACGGAGACATTGTATGCCATCGGTGCTCTTGACTACAATGAAAATTTATCGCCAAATCAATATATTACACGTGGAGAGTTTGCCAAAATGCTAGTGGTGACATTGGAGGCTGCTGGCAAAATATAATAGACTCTGTATAAGTAAGTCGAGGACATTGTGTCTCTCGACTTTTTTGTCGTTTGTTATGAATAAATGAATTCATCACTTAGTCTTGGCCACCATATAAAAATTAATTTGTTTATATTAGCAAGGGGAATTGCATATATTGAACTTTAATCCCAATGCGTAGGAGTGACGAAAGTGAAGGAGCCAGGGCTATTCTTAGAGAGATTACATTACTTTGTTGAAAAGTTCGAGTTTTTTATTGATAAAAATAATCGAGATCAAATGGTAGATTTTTATTCAGATCTAGAAGTAGCAATTGATGATTTTTCATCTTTTATTACTGACAATGATCATGCAAGACTATGGCATGATTTAGAACAAACGATTGAAATAGCACCGTTAGTCGAGAACTTAAGAAAAATGTCTTCCCAATGTGTAAAAATAATAGAAAAATATTGGGCTTTGAAATTATTAAATGAAAAAGAAGAGATAACAGCTTATGTTCGCAATATAGAAGGCTGTATTGAAAAAGAATTTGGTAGCTTTGCAATTACTAATCAGTCGAAGGTGTTGTTAGTAGGGGCAGGGTCTTTTCCTATGACATTATTATCGATTGCTAAACGAACAGGCGCAGAAGTTTTAGGAATTGATATTGACGATGAAGCGATTCAGTTGGGAAGGCAAGTAGCTGCCAAACTTGGACATTCTTTAACGATTCACATTGAAAATCATTCAGTGGATCAGCTCCAATCTATACAACAGATTAGTCATGTTATTTTTAGCTCAACAGTCAACTGCAAATATGACATATTAGAGCAATTACATGATTTAACAAATAAAGACGTGATTATTGCGATGCGTTATGGGAATGCATTAAAGTCTCTCTTTAATTACCCAATGCAAACGGTAGATGCAACAAAATGGCGTGTAGTGGAGCATATTGAACACCCTCAAGGTATTTTTGATGTCGCTTTATATCAAAAAGCATCATTACTATGGTAGTGAGGAGAATGTTATGACTTATTTTAAACGGGTTTTAATGTTAGGGACAGGGCCAACAGCTATTCAATTAGCTGTGAATTTTAGAAATTATTTAAATAGTAAAGTGGGTATTGCTGGTCGAGAATCTTTACGCTCAAACTTTTTCTACGAATCTACAATCAAACATCAACTTACACTCAAAGTACATATACAAAATACACAACATCAAACTGTAGCGGGGGAATGTGTAATCGATTGTCTTTTTAAAGGCTATCATACAGTAACAGGAGATTGGGATACCATTGTTCTGACTGTAACCACGGATGCATATACAGCCGTATTATCACAAATTGATAGCCAAGTATTGAAGCAAGTCAAATGCTTTATTTTGATTTCACCTACATTTGGCTCTAGTCATTTATTGACTAACTATTTAAAACAGATTTCGTCCTGTGCAGAGGTCTTTAGTTTTTCTACATATTATGGGGATACGAGATGGTTACAGGATGTGCCGTCGAATGAAGTGTTAACAACCGGGGTAAAGAAAAAAGTTTACATTGGCTCCACCCAAGCAAAAACGAAGCGACTGGCTAAGCTAAGTGAGTTATTTTGTCAGCTAGGAATTCAACTAGACATATTAGCGTCGCCATTAGAAGCGGAAACAAGAAATATTTCTTTATATGTACATCCAGCATTTTTTATGAATGATTTTTCATTACAGGCAATATTTGAAGAGCAAATAACTAAAAAATATGTTTATAAGCTTTATCCTGAGGGACCTATTACGTACACAATGATTCGTTATTTACTGAATCATTGGAAAGAAACGATGGAAATATTGAAACGAGTCAATATTCAGTCGTTAAATCTTTTGAAATTTATGGTAGATGATAACTATCCATTACAGCCAGCAAGTATTGCACGACAAGATATAGAGAATTTTGAACAGCTGGAGTCCATTCATCAGGAGTATCTGTTATATATTCGTTATGCTTCATTATTGATTGATCCTTTTTCTAATCCAGATCAAGAGGGAAGATATTTTGATTTTTCAGCAGTTCCGATAAGAAAGATATTTTTGAATCATGAAGGCACATGGGATATTCCAAGATTGCCAAAAGAGGATTACTATCGTCTAAAAATTATTCAAGGGGTAGCTAGAGCATTAAAAATTGAATGTCCAACAATTGAACAATTTATACAAACGTATGAACAAAAGCTAAAACAAGTTGTAGCGTCATCTAAGAGCGGGTTATTCTCAGACGCCTTTCAAGTAAAATCTTTTTCAAAAGATATTGAGATGATATGTAAGGAATTGGTATAAAAAGTTTGAATGAAAAAACAAAGAGATGAGTCCGAAAAAAATGAGCTAGTTTATTCGAGATGAATCTTCACTTGAAATACCGAAGCGGGCATTCAATGGGACAAAATATGTACGTATCATCAGCTATTGACAAGAGAAAGGTACACATGATTTTTACCGATCCACCTCATGTTTGTAGAAAATCTTTATTGACCACTAAATTCTAAAGGGTATAAAAATCATTAGAACGGGCAAAACCTTTTATGAGACTAGTTTCCATGAAAGGGGAAAATGACGATGAGTACTGTTTTAACTGCAAATAAACGTGAAAAAGGGCGTCAATCATCATTAACTCAGCTTAGGCAGAAAGGTGCTATTCCAGGTGTTGTTTATGGCTATCAAATGGAGCCAACAGCGATATCGCTGGATGCTAGAGTATTTGCAAAAATGTTAGCGACATTCGGAAATAAAAGTGTGTTTCAATTAGATGTTGACGGTAATCGGATCAACGCAGTACTAACAGAAGTGCAACGTTGTGCATTAAAAGGCAATGTTAAGCATGTAGATTTCAAGTCCATTAATATGGCAGAGGAACTAGAGGTTGATATTCCAGTAACGGTTACCGGTAATGCCATTGGAGTTGCAGATGGTGGATTCCTATTACAGCCTAATCGTGAAGTTCGAATAAAAGTAAATCCAGCTAAAATCCCTGAAACAATAGAGGTTGATGTGACTGATGTAGCTATCGGAACATCACTTTATGTAGGAGATATCCGTCAAAAATTTTCCTTTGAAATATTACAAGAAGATGACTATACATTAGTGACAATTACACCGCCTGCAGCTGAAAATGTGCAGGAAGACGACACAGTGGATGGTACCCCAGAAGTAATCGAGGCTACTGGAAAAAATCCATCTGCATCAGAAGAATAGAAACAAAAAAGGAGCCATCTTACACGTGCGGTAAGTGGTTCCTTGCTGTTTTATAGTCCAACTGTATACAAAAAAAGACAATGCATTTTAAATTGCATTGTCCTTAAAGTGTATCCTGTAAAAGCTAATAATCAGTGGGGGAGAAGAAACCGCCACTGATTAAACTTTCACTTTATATAACAGCGTTCTTCACGCCTGTCCATTTTGTAAATAATTTCTCGTTGTATGTTAAAGCCAATTGTACAATTGGCCCAAGTCCAAAGGCCATTAGAGCTGTTCCAACCCCAATAGGTCCGCCAAGTAAAAAACCAAGTATAGCTACTGTAACTTCCATCGTTGTACGAGCGCGCGTGACACTCCAGCCGAATTTATGGACCATAAGAAGCATTAATGAATCACGAGGACCAATGCCTAAATTCGCCACCATATACATACCGCAGCCCCAACCAAGTAATACTAAGCCACATACATAAGCTAGCAGTTGCATCCAAAAGCCATTTATATCAGGAAGCCAATAGTTAAAAATATCAATAAAAATACCTGCTAAAAACATATCTATAAATGTGCCTGGCAGTGGAAACTTCTTCGTTACGACCATATCAATTGCTAGAATAGCTAGTCCAATTATAATTGACCAAGTACCAATTGTTAACCCGAACGTTTTCGTTAGTCCAATATGTAAAACGTCCCACGAACCAACACCAAAAATTTGCCCTTTAATCGTTAACGTTATACCAAAAGATAAAACCAAAATGCCTGTAAGAAAGAACAGACAGCGTGTGAAAAAAGCTTGCTTCATCATTAAATACCCTCATTCTGAAAATTCTTGTGTCCAAAAAAATATTATAACAATAGATTGAGAATAACTCCGAAGATTGACATTTCGTATTTTTCTAAAAATTGCGGTTAGCTTAGCTAAATAAGGACAAAATATAAGGGGATAAGAAAGGATGGGATCACATGAGCTCTGTACGTGACGAAATATTAGAAGTTTTAAATCGAGAAAAAATAGGAACGATGGCAACTGTGAGAAATGGTAAACCCTTTTCACGCTATATGACGTTCGAAAATGAAAATTTTGTGTTATATACAGTAACGAATAAACATTCAGAAAAAATGGAAGAGCTTCACAATAATCCATATACACATATTTTATTTGGGTACGAAAATGGAGGCTTTGGTGATTCGTATGTTGAAATTGAAGGTAAGCTAACAGAAATTCATGAGGAAGGACTAAAAAATAAGTTAGCTGAGTTTTTTACAAGTATTTTCGTTGGTAATGATGATGAAATGATTACCTTAAAAATTGAACCGATTCGTATGCGCTTGATGAATAAAAAAGGGGAGCCACCTAAAGAACTTGAATTTACAAACGACCAATAATAGCTGGTCGTTTTTTCAATGACGAAATAAAAAATCTTTACTTGAATTTGGACGAGTGTTCATGCATGATAGGTCAAAAAGAAAAAAGGAGTGCAAAAGAATGGCAAACAAACTTCAACAGCTTGCACAAAATATTTTAACGTCGCAAGGGAAAATCGAGGCAGATTTCATTTTACGAAATGCGCAAATTGCTGATGTTTTTTCATTGACGTGGAAAAAAGCAGATATCGTCGTTAACAATGGACAAATCGTGGCGCTTGATACAATGAATAAATTTATTGCTAAAAAAGAAGAGGATGCAGCAGGGAAGTATGTTGTACCTGGACTGATTGATGGACATATACATATTGAGTCGTCAATGTTAACACCTGCAGAGTTTAGCCGTGTACTGATTCCGCATGGTATTACAACTGTCATTACAGATCCACATGAAATTGCCAATGTTGCGGGTGCTGAAGGCATACAGTTTATGCTTGAAGATGCCAAAAAAGCTGATATGGATATTTTTGTCATGCTGCCATCTAGTGTGCCGGGCACTCATTTTGAAAATGCAGGAGCAACGCTTACAACTGCAGATTTAGAGCCATTTTTAAAACATGAAGATGTCCGTGGATTAGCAGAGGTCATGGATTTTCCTGCTGTTTTAAATGGCGAAGAATGCATGCTTGAAAAGATTATCCTTTCACAACAGGCGAATTTAGTTATAGATGGGCATTGCGCAGGCTTAAATAGTCATCAAATTACGGGCTATCGTGCTGCGGGCATCCATACAGATCATGAATGTGTAACGGCACAGGAGGCTACTGATCGTGTAGAGCAAGGGATGTATGTACTCATTCGTGAAGGCTCAGCCGCGAAAAATTTGCGTGATTTATTGCCCGCTGTTAATGCAACAAATGCTCGTCGTTTTGGCTTTTGTACCGATGATAAATACGTTGACGAACTAATGGATGAAGGTAGCATAAACTTCGACGTGGCAATGGCCATTGAGGAAGGGATGGAGCCGTTACAAGCCATTCAACTTGCAACTGTTAATACGGCTGAATGTTATCGTTTATATGATCGAGGCGTTTTAGCACCGGGCTATAAGGCAGATTTTGTGTTAATTGAAAATATCGATAATATGCGTGCGAAGGCTGTTTGGAAAAATGGCATCAAGGTTGCCGAAAACGGTGCGATGCTAACCAATCGTTCTGAGCCAGATGTACCTGCACACATTCATCGCTCTGTGCATTTACCGCATGTGACGAGGGACAAGCTTAACATTCCATTCCTTAAGGGCACGAAGGCGAATGTAATGGAAATTATACCAAATCAACTGATTACGAATCATTTAGTGATCGATGTACCTGTGAAAGAGGGTGTATTTGTACCGTCAGTTGAGCAGGATTTATTAAAGCTAGCAGTCATTGAACGTCATCACAATTTGCATACGATGGGTCTTGGCATTGTGAAAGGCTTTGGTTTACAAAAGGGAGCTGTAGCCACTACTGTAGCCCATGACTCGCATAATGCATTAGTAGTTGGTACGAATGATGAAGATATGTTACTTGCCCTGTCACGCATTCAAGAAATTCAAGGTGGTTTTGTCATCGTAGCTGATGGGGAGATTTTAGCGGAAATGCCTTTAACAATTGGAGGTTTAATGACTGACGCACCAGCTGATGAGGCTAAGAAGCAATTAGCAAGTCTGCATAGCGCCTTACACGAGCTTAATCCAACATTAGATTTCCATTTTTTATTGACGTTTTCTTTTGTCGCATTACCTGTTATTCCTGCCTTAAAGCTAACAGATACAGGGTTATTTGATGTCACAACATTCCAACATATTCCGGTAGAAGCAGAAGTGTAACCATTAAAAAAACGACCTAAAAGCATCCCGGCTTTCAGGTCGTTTTCTCATATTGTATTAAAACGAGCTTTTAATTGCTTATTTAATATGGCTGCCTGTGCTAGTGCCTGTTCATCATGACGAATCTCACCAGGTGTGTTTGCTTCTCCAATAATATACGAGGAAAACTGCATCTTTAAGAAATCAAAGATATATTGGAATTGTTGAATCATTGGTAGACCCTTTATATATGGGTCATCACCTCCGACAGCAAGAACGATGGCCTCAGTATTCTGTAGTTTTTCTTTTAGTTGTGGAAAGCGCTCATCACGAATAGCATGACTCAGTCGATCCACCATGTTTTTCATAATTCCTGACATGCTGTACCAATAAATCGGTGTTGCAAAAATAACGAGATCACTTGTTAAAAATGCATGAATAATTTGATCATAATCATCCTCTACAAACTGAAAGCCGTTATCATCATGGCGCAAATCGTGAATAGGCTCAATCGTTAAATTTTTAAGGTCTATTTTTTCATGTCTAATACCCTCTAATACATAGTCAGCTAGTTGCTCACTATTACTATCGGCTCTAGAGCTTCCAATAAAAGCGGTAATGTTCATTTGAATCCTCCTCTGTTTTTTAGGTTATAACTAGTGTAAACTTATGTTTATTATCGATAAAGCTGAATGTTTCGATGGAATGTATCGAAAAAGGCGATTTAGAGGTGAAAGAGATGGATATTAAACAGCTACAAACGTTTTTAACAGCATCAGAAACATTAAGCTTTACGCAGACAGCACAGCTACTGGATTATGCACAGTCGACTATTACCGCACAAATTAAATCACTTGAAGAGGAGCTTGGAGTTGTTCTTTTTGAGAGGCTAGGAAAACGTATTACTCTGACGTTAGAGGGCAAGCGATTACAACAGTATGCCCAAAAAATGCTCGACTTAGATATGGAAATGAAAAAAGCAATGTTAAACGAGCAGGAACAAGCAGTGTTAAAAATAGGTGCACAGGAAAGTCAGTGTGTATATCGTCTTCCAAGTATTTTACAACAATTTCAAAAATCTCATCCCCAAGTAAAAATTATTTTTAAGCCCGTACACACAACCGAAATTGCCAAAGATTTATTACAGTCAGGCAATCTCGATGTAGCGTTTATTACAGATATTTATAGAGAGACGCCTATGTTACATAGGGAGCGACTTTTACAAGAGCAATTAGTATTTGTCACAGCACCTACCGATGATAACTTTGGGAAAGGTGAGTTTTCTTCACAACAATTAATAAATGAAACGCTGCTATTGACCGAAAGTGGTTGTTCCTACCGTAATCAATTGGAAATACAGTTACAGCAGGAAGGTGCACTACCATACCAAATGATTGAATTTGCTAGTATTGAAGCCATTAAGCAATGTGTGATGGCTGGCTTAGGCATCTCATGCTTACCGAAAATGGTGGTGGAGAAGGAGTTAGAAAACCATCGTTTAAAAGAATTGACGACAACCATGAATTTAGCAGATATTTTTACGGATATTGCTTGGCATAAAGATAAACACATATCTCCGTATCTCGCGGATTTTATAGAAATTGCCATGAAGAGTTATAAGAAGTTTTAAGAGCATCCAACTGACGACTGACTAGCAAAAAGGTGGTGGCTATTGAATCGGCAACACCGTAAAAGTCGATTTAACATAAGGGTCATACTGTTTATAAAAGAGAAACCACATTTCACTGAATTAATTATCGCCACAGGCTACAGTCAATTAAAATGGGAAGATATTAGCAAAATAGCAACAAAAAAATCCTTTTATCGCTCAATAATAAGCCTGTTTTTATAAAGATTGTATCAGTGATAAAAGTGCTAGTTGGGTAATTAAAAAAGTGCGAATGAATTCTATAATTCATTTCGCACTTTTTAGTTCATCGGTACAATTGTGACTTATAAAAGTACCTCAATGGTGTAGTAATTCAACATTGTGATGTTCATTATAAGTTTAGAGATTACGAGTCGGACACATAACCTATTGTTTTTTCAAAGTCCCAGAAAAATTGGTTCCTTCATCATGCTCTGTACGACAATCAACCTCGGTAATTTTTAGTGCATTTTGAAGGCGCTCAAATTCTAGTACACAGCGATTGCCGTTTGAAGCGTTGTTCATCACGGCCTTCGTACTGGAAGTAATTGTTGCAGTCCCATCAATACTACCGGCAGCTGTTCCATCATTGGCAGTAATGAAAATGTTGAAATTTTTATTTGTTGCGTTGGAAATGATGGCGTCACGGCGATTAAAATCAGTCGCACCGTTACCCCATTTATAATAATACGAATAGGTACCTTCCCAAGCACTTTTTGATGGTGTTGTGAGCTGCATTGTTTTATCTAGCTGATTTTGGCCATTTTTTGCTCGTGTATTTAAAGAAGCATTGCTAGCATTTTCATGAATGGCTTGCGCGTCCTCTGAAATTTCATAAAAATTTCTTTCATCCATACGATGGAGCATTGTAACGACTTGAGCACGTGTCATATTGTTTGTAACGCCGAAAAACTTCTGCAAATTACGATTTTCATACTGAGGATTTTGACCAGTAGAAATGTAGTAGTCGAGTAAAAATTGAATCGATTGATCTAATCCACTTTTGCCATTCGTTAAATGTGATATTGCCTGTGCCACAACACCACGCTTTACAGTAGCTGCTCGAATATAGTTATCAAAATATCCATTTAATGGCACACCATAGCTTGCAAGACGATTGTAATATTCATCAGACCAGTTTGCAGCAGGGGTCTGTTTTTTTAATTCATCATACGGCGATTCAAGCTCATAAAAATTGGCAAGTAGTTTCGCAAATTGTTGCTCTGTAATTGTTGCATTAGGTTTAAATGTACCATCTGCATAGCCGTTAACGATTTCATATTCCTCGGCCCACATAATGGCTTCATACGCATAGTGATCTTCTGGTACATCTTTAAAGCCAGCAGCTTGTACTGTGTAACCACTTGCCACAACAAGTATAGAAAGCATTAAAGCGCATACTAATTTTTTCATTAGTCTCAGTCATCCTTTCTAGCTAGGTATGTTAATAGTTTGCAGTATATGGATAAAAACTGCAAATTTTTCTAGTGAAGGACGAGGGAGGAAACGATTGAAGGAGATGATTCTTTTAAGAAAGCAGGAAAATTGAAAATCTGTATTTTTAGCTTCGTCAAAAGTAAATTGATATTTTTCGGAAGTGCTGAAAAATCCTAACCATTTATTATTTAAGTGCATGTTTGGATGCCCGTTGAAAAAAGATTATACTGGTATTCATCTCAACAATTATAGAGGGGGAATCTTCTACTGCATGAAGATAGAAAAATTTAATAGATTATTGTTGACGTTTTAATTGATAATGGTTATCATTTTCATATAAAGATTATTTCCTCATTTACAAAACAGTGTAGAGAGGATGAACTTTAGCTACTTTTCTCCAGAAGTTTGCTAGTTCATGATTACGCTCCTAAAACCCCCCTTATTTTTTGGGAACGTGAAAATCTCAGACGATTCATTCTAAGATAGGATGGAGTCGTCTTTTTTTATGTTTCTGGAGCAATTAAAAAACACCCCATAGAACCGACTGTTATGAAGAAGTAGATGATTAAACAGCACATATCGATAGCAAAATGCCAAGCATTAAACTACTAAACGAAATAGATTGTGATTAATGTATTTGTATCAGGAGAATACCAACTAATATGACGCATGAAATATGAGGAGAAATTTGGCGTACTGTTCCATAGACAAGCCAGCCTGGTGCAAATGCTGCTGCAGGTGCATAGAATAGACAAATCGAACAAAGCCCAAAGTAGCAATGCTATAGACTGTGCTTTCATTTTCCTAGATAGGTGTGAAAAGCCTAATCGATAAAACACGATGATTAATTGTAGAAGGAGTTAGTGAAGTGGAACTGTTATAAAAATAGAAAAATCCATGAGGGTTTGACACAAGCTATTCATTTTAGTGCCGTGTTTTATGGTGATGAATCGAGTAATTAAAAAGAGTATATTGATGCAAATAATTGAGTAAACACCAGTATTTTTTTACGAAAAATGTTGGTGTTTTTTGTGCTAGGCGAAAGTAATAAGAAAAAAATTTTTAAAAGAAAATTTCATAAAATGGTTGAATTTTTTTCACATTAAGCATATATCTTTCCTAAAGGAAACAAAATATCGTCCGAGAAAGAAGAGTGAGTGAATGAAAGAGTTAGATGATGTGAAGCTAACAATTCTTCCGTTAAGTATTTTGATAATTCTTACACTTTTGTGGAAACTAACAGAGTCTGTTGGAGCGGGAATGATGGTTATTGTTTTCTGGATAAGCTGGCGCCAGCTTATAAAGAAATTATTATAAATTAAGGGGGATAGAAGGACATTGCTTTCGATTACAATGCCAAAGGCTGTATGGATGTTACTCCTTGTCCTGATAATTAATATTACGTTCTTGCTATTATACTTTAAAGAAATCAAGTTAACGACCTTTGACCCAGTCTATGCGGCCTCCATTGGCATTCCAGTTGTTTTTCTATATGATGGTTTTATGACAACAATTTCCTTTACTACCGTGATATTATTTAGCGAAGCTTGGGGATACGTCCATTGCAGGGATGATGGCAAAAACTGTGGGAGTATTTTTCGTCGTTACATTAGTAAGTCAAAAAATCTTCGAGTACCTTAGAAAATCGCTCGTTCGTAAATTAAAAGTTCTATTATGTGAAAGCATCGTTTGATCATGTATTCAAACGATGCTTTTTTGTCATTTTATTATGTCTATTTCAAACTTTTGCATGATACTTATTTTCTGTAAAAACAGTATACTTTTGAAAGTAAATGGAAAAGGGGAAACAACTTGATTGTCAGATGCTTTATAAAAATGGTGGATGAGCAAGAATTAGTAACAAAATACATATGCATGTAAGTAGAAAATATCTTCTGGAAACACAAATATTACAAAGGATGTAATTTTTGAGGATCATCACCGAAAGTTGTGGATGGCATTTGTTAAGACGTATGTTTTGTATATAAGTTGATCTTCGTTCCGACTGGGCGCACAGTCGGAACGGAAATCAACCACACGTTATGGTGGTGAGCCAGATTTATATGTACGAATATTTGTAATTTTGTTACTATTGATGTAATTAATTGAAAGTGAATCAACAAGGAGATGCAGCATGTGGCATAATCGGAATGTATGGATAATTTTATTAGGTGAATTTGTCGTAGGTCTTGGCTTGTGGGCTGGGATTATAGGGAATCTAGCTTTTATGCAAGAGGTCGTTCCCTCTGACTTTCACAAATCATTAATTATTGCTTGCGGTATACTAGCAGGTTTAGTTGTAGGTCCGTTGGCAGGTCGTATTATTGACCAGTCGAAGAAAAAAACAGTGGTGCAGCAGGCAAGTATAGGACGAATTATAAGTGTGTTATTTATGTTTATGGCACTTTATACAAATTCGGTTATTTGGATGATTCTTTTTTTAATAACATTGCAAATAGCAGCTGCCTTTTATATGCCGGCGCTACAATCTATCATTCCAATGATTGTCAAGGATAAGGATTTAATTACTTTAAATGCTTGGCAAATGAATGCTCGAACGATATCTAGAATTATTGGAACTGCTGCGGCAGGATTTATGTTAAGTTTCTTTGAGCTTAAATGGTTGTATATCATTTCATTAATCGTCTATATGATGATGTTTGTTATTACGAGCTTCCTACAATTAGAGGAAACGTCTAATGAGTCGAAAACAAATAAGGAAAAGGGTAGTTTTAAAGAGGTATTACCAATGGTCAAGGAGCACCCTATTGTATTGATGACACTTGTTCTAATGTTAATTCCAACATTATTTTTAGGGTCTTTTAATTTAGTTATTATGAAAATTTCTGAAATCCATCAGTCAACGACGATATCAGGATTATTGTATACGGTTGAAGGTATCGGTTTTATGCTAGGTGCAGCAAGTTTAAAATTGATTACTGAACGGGTGAAAATAGGAACACTGCTCTTTTCATTAGCATTCATCATTGGTTCGATGGAGCTAATGCTACTATTATCGGATATTCAATTCTTTGCGCTCATGACATTTGGCATTTTTGGTTTTTCCGTAGGCTGTTTTTTCCCAACGACCATGGTGATTTTTCAAAAGCAAGTACCAAAAGATTTTCACGGACGATTTTTCTCATTCCGCAATATGATCGACTCCGTCATCTTTCAAGTCGTTTTATTGTCGACAGGCATGATGTTAGATTTAATTGGTCTAAGTGGTATGGGGCTAGTTTTCGGCGTCATTAGTTTAAGTTTAACAATATCTTTTTTACTATATTCAAAGAAAAAGAATGTTGTCATGCATGCGCATTTAGTGAGTAAAAATTAATATTTCTCTATTAGGAACTGTCAATTTTTTTAGTGCTTTTGACAGTTCTTTTTTATTTTCATTATATTGGAAGAGGTAGGTATTCAGCTATCGGGCACCTTATTTGAATGAAGAGAACAATCTTTTTGAATCGGGTCAATTAATGGAATATGGCTTATTGAGTTAACTTGGCTTTGGTTTTATTTTAGAGAAATTGGACAAACTGAAATGTATTCATCAAAGTAATGATGTATACTTAATTTATGTAAAAACTTGCTTTAAATTATTAATTATTTTATTGGAGGAAATATGAAACTTGGTGCATTCTCTGTAAGTTTAAGTGTAAAAGACATTCACAAATCAAAAACATTTTACGAAAATCTTGGATTTCAAGTATTCGGGGGGGATATTACTCAAAATTGGCTCATTATGAAGAATGAAAGCTGTATAATTGGTCTATTCCAAGGAATGTTCGAAAAGAATATTCTAACTTTTAATCCAGGATGGAATGAAAATGCCGAAAATCTAAATTCGTTTACAGACATTCGAGACATTCAGAAAGATCTTAAAGCAAAAGGAATTAAAATATTATCGGAAGCAGATGAAACAAGCGAAGGCCCTGCAAGTCTTACAATTGAAGATCCTGATGGTAATCCTATTCTTTTAGATCAACACAGATGAGAACAAAATAATATTTCTTGAATGATTAAAGAATCTAATCAAAATAAAGTGTACCCTTTGCAAAGGTCATTTTAAAAAGCTCTAGGCAACTTGAAGAAGATGATGTCTGCATTGTGCAGTTGTCATCTTTTTTTAAGTTCCACTACCTCGATCATGATTGTAATAGGTCATAAAACTTTTGATTTCTTCTCTAGTGTCTCACATGTTTTAAAACCCCCATTCCACCTGCTGTAAGTATATATTGTAAAAAAAATCCTATAAAAAAGTTCGTTTTTATTAATAGATTAACATAATAGAGAAATATTTCTAATTCGAGGCCGTTTTTTTCTAAAAAATGTACCAAAACTCTTTTCATCTATTACATAAAGCATATATAATACTTATGTTTTTTCGATAATGGGGAAATATTAAAACATGGGAGAAATCACTTTTGAAAATACATTGGGGTAAAGGAGCATTTACATCATGAAAGAAGAAAAAAGTGCAGTAAAATGGGTTCCTTTCTTAATTACCCTTGCTGTTGGTGTGGCTATCTGGTTTTGTCCAGCACCTTCAGGAGTAGAGGAAAAGGCATGGCATCTATTTGCTATTTTTGTTGCGACAATTATAGGATTTATTACTAAACCTTTGCCAATGGGAGCTGTATCCATTATTGCTATGGCTGTGATTGCCATAACAAATACATTAACCATTGAAGAGACATTAAGCGGTTTTGGCAATTCAACAATTTGGCTAATTGTCATTGCCTTCTTTATTTCACGTGGATTTATTAAAACGGGATTAGGAGAACGCATTGCCTATCTATTTGTTCGCCTTTTTGGGAAAAAAACCTTGAGTTTGTCTTACTCATTACTAGCGAGTGATTTAATATTAGCGCCAGCTATTCCTAGTAATACAGCTCGTGCTGGTGGTGTTATATTTCCGATCATCCAATCTTTATCTCATACCTTCGGATCTAAACCAGAAGACGGGACAGAGCGTAAGATGGGGGCCTTTCTTTTGACGGTAGGCTTTCAAGGGAATTTAATAACATCTGCTATGTTTATGACAGCCATGGCAGCGAATCCTTTAATTGTAAAGCTGGCAAGTGATACAGCTGGAGTAACGATTACTTGGTTTGGCTGGGCGGTGGCTATGATTGTCCCTGGGCTAACAGCTTTAATCGTTGTTCCTTATATTATTTATAAAATCTATCCGCCTGAAATCAAGCAGACACCAGAAGCAGCAGCTATCGCTAAAAAGAAACTGGATGAATTTGGTCCACTAAAAAGTTCTGAAAAGCGAATGATTGTAGTATTTATTGTTGTGTTATCGTTATGGATTGGCGGAGACTCTTTAGGAATTAGTGCCACTACATCAGCTCTAATCGGTCTCTCCTTGCTTTTATTGTTAAATGTATTAACATGGGCAGATATTAAAAAGGAAGAAGGGGCATGGGATACGCTTGTCTGGTTTGCAACATTATTTATGATGGCATCTTTTATGAACAAACTAGGACTAATTCCATGGTTTAGTAATGAAGTTGGTGGACTTGTATCTGGGTATAGTTGGGTATGGGCTGTTGTAATATTAGCATTAGTGTATTTCTACTCCCATTATTTCTTTGCAAGTTCCACTGCTCATATTAGTGCGATGTATGCAGCCTTTTTATCTGTTATGTTGCAAGCAGGGGCACCAGCTATGCTAGCAGCTATATTATTAGCAGCATTTAGTAATTTATTTGGCGCCACAACCCATTATGGTTCTGGTCCAGCACCGGTCTTTTTTGGTGCAGGTTATATTGAACAGAAAAAGTGGTGGACAGTTGGATTTGTCGTTTCCGTAGTTACCATTCTGATCTTTACTTTAGTCGGAGGATTCTGGTGGAAGCTTCTTGGTTATTGGTAATATAATTAGCTTCTGTATCCGGATAGAATTAAGTTTCTATCCGGATATTTTTATTGTTAAAGGTGTGAATAACTAAGGGCTAGTTGTCGCCTGGGCCAAAGCGCTACATCCCTGAGCCTATTGTATTGACAATAGTAAAATTTAGAAGTATTATTCAACTATTCAATAAATTAATTGAATAGTTTAAAGGTGGTTATCTGTATTGAATGAACGAAATTTAAAGGATTTGTTATATCAAGAGTTCGCAAGGATTGGAAAAAGTTTATCAAGTCCTAAACGATTGGAAATTCTTGATATATTATCACAAGGTCCAAAGTCTGTAGATGCTTTAGCCAAAAGTACGGATATGTCAGTTGCCAATGTGTCTCAACATTTAAAAACACTTTTTAATTCGAGATTGGTTAAATTTAAGAAGGAAGGAAATTTTGTCATTTATGAACTAGCAGATGAAGTTATTTCTGATTTTTTAATTACATTGCATGCTTTATCAGAAAAGCAGCTTATCCAAGTTCAACAAATTAAAGAAGAATTCTTAAATGCTCAACTTGGCTTAGAAGGAATAACACTTTCAGAGCTTATTCCTCGTATGGAAAAAGGTGAGGTTTTACTATTGGATGTAAGACCGAAAGAAGAATTTGAGGAGGCGCATATTCCAGGTGCTATTTCGATTCCTATTGAAGAATTGGAGGATACACTTTCGTCTTTACCAGTAAATTGTGATGTTGTTGCTTATTGCAGAGGATCTTATTGTTTAATGTCTGCAAATGCAGTGAAGATTCTCAAAGCAAACGGAATTAAGGCATTTCGAATGGAACAGGGCGTTAAAGAATGGCTACAATTAGTGAAATAATTAAATTAGAGTTGAAGTTGTCGAATAGGCTAATAAAATGGGGATAATTTTAATCATTTATATAAGTAAGAAAGAAGGTGTATATAAGTGTTTGGTCAATCACAAGATTCTATTGAGAGTTATATAGATTCACCTGAAAAGCTAAAAAATTTATACAGGCGCGTGTTGATTGTTGTTAGTATTTCCCAAATATTTGGTGGGGCAGGGCTTGCAGCGGGCATTACGGTTGGTGCTCTTTTAGCTCAACAAATGCTTGGAACGGATGCCTATGCAGGTGTGCCATCAGCTTTATTTACTTTAGGGTCAGCAGGAGCAGCTTTTATCGTAGGAAAACTTTCTCAACGGTATGGACGTCGTATAGGGTTATCGACAGGTTTTATTGTAGGGGGACTGGGGGCAATTGGTGTTGTAATTGCTGCCATGATGAATAGTGTCATTTTATTATTTGCTTCTCTACTAATCTATGGTGCAGGGACTGCGACAAATTTACAAGCTCGCTATGCAGGGACAGATTTAGCAAATAGTAAACAACGAGCAACTGCTATCAGTACGACAATGGTTATGACAACCTTTGGGGCTGTGGCAGGTCCAAATTTAGTAGAAATTATGGGCAAATTTGCTGTTTCTATTGGTGTGCCGTCTCTTGCAGGTCCATTTATTTTATCAGCAACAGCATTTATTTTAGCAGGTCTTGTCCTTTTTATTATGTTACGACCTGATCCATTAGAGATTGCAAAAAGGATAGAAGCACATAAACAAGTAAATAAGACGGAATCCTTGAATAAAGCAAACAATAAAAGAGGTCTAACAGTTGGCGCAACGGTTATGGTACTTACTCAGATTGTAATGGTTGCTATAATGACGATGACACCAGTACATATGAAACATCATGGTCATGGTTTATCGGAAGTAGGGATTGTTATAGGATTTCATGTAGGTGCCATGTATCTTCCCTCGCTTGTAACAGGTATTCTTGTTGATAAAGTCGGACGAACAGCCATGAGTATTGCTTCAGGAGTAACTTTGTTATTTGCTGGTTTAATAGCGGCATTCGCACCGAGCGATTCTATGGTTCTATTAATAGTTGCTCTTTCTTTACTTGGATTAGGTTGGAACTTTGGCTTAATAAGTGGTACCGCACAAATAGTAGATTCGACAGAGCCTTCTACACGAGCAAAAACACAAGGGAAAATTGATGTTTTAGTTGCACTAGCAGGAGCTTCTGGTGGTGTTCTCTCCGGTATGGTAGTGGCTAATGCAAGTTATGCGATACTATCTTTAGCTGGAGGTCTTTTATCCTTATTACTTATTCCTGTTGTCATTTGGTCTAGAAAAGCTTGAGATTCCTCTAAACCATAATGAGAAAAGAGATGTTGTAGATGTTTTTAATACTCAAAAGTTTAAGTGTTCAAAACTAATAAAATATAAATGGGAAGCTTCTTTCGTTTAGCTTACAAGATGGAGATGTAATCTTCTATCATGGCGATTAAAGCAGTAATAATAATTTTGCGCCAAGTATAACGCATTGAGTTTAACCACTTTGCGGCTTGAACTGTAGTATTGAAAAAAAGATTGATACTCGTTAAAAAAGTTCGTTACTTGAAAAAAAAGATTATTACCGCAGTAGCTTTGTAAGAAAGATGGATTAAAATCATTTCTCCTCTATAGATTTATTAGAGGAGAGATTTTTTTATTGAATATCTATGTTAATGTTACTTTAAAGTGTAGTTTTGTAAAAAAGATTGATTAAAAGACCATTTAATTGAATATGTCTTATTGAGCTAAAAATGAGATGTTGAATATTAAAAAAGAACTTCAATAAAAGGACTAATTGTTCTTATTACCATTAAACAATCCACTAACAGTGGCTTTACTTCAACGGGAGTAATGCCTTTTTCTTCTTCAAGTAACGAAGCAGGTTAGTTGAACATGCAGAGATTGATTTTTGGATAATTTACTTAAAATTGGAACCTCTTTTAGTTTCAAACGTATTAAAGTAAACGAACAGGGCTGATTGAACCAAAAGGGGCAGGATTATATTGAAAAAAAACAGTCATTCATCGGTTATTTTGGTAGTTCTGATTAATATTATTTTCATTTGTATAGCTCAAGGCTTCTATACTTTGATGTTATTAGAGATAAAGGATGTGACCATTTCTCTTCTTTTCTTTATACCTTTAATTATTGTTTTCGTTAATTTAATTCTTTGGTTAAGTAAATTTAGAATCAAATTCTCTTGGCATTTGATTTCGGCATATATCGGTTACTTTTGTTCCGTTTTTGTCTTCTACTTTATTCATTTTATTAACATAGACAAATCATCTTATGATGATTTCCCTCCTGGTGAAGCATATTGGGATTTATTTTTGTATGTATGCATTAATACAGCTTTACAGTTGACAATTTTGTTTTCCCTGACTGTTGTTATATTTTTACTATACAAAGGAACCTCTTATGTGATTAATGGAAAATATGGTGATACAAAAAAACAATAGTCGATTAAATAAGTGACTATCCTACTAGCAAGTTGTTTAGTGAGGAACATTATTCAATGAGTTGAATGAAACTGCGATCTTCAAGAATGTTGTCTGAACCTCTTCTTCCGAATAGCCTGGATTGCAAGGTTTTGTCGGCGGGTTTCCCAACTAACCTATTAATTGAACGAACAGGTGCTTTACTTGAAGAACATTGGGTTGCCTAGGCAGCTCTTTTTTTCTTTATTGAACTAACGATGCAGGTTAATTGAATAAAAAGTAACAAGATACTAAGAATAAGGAGTAAACACAAATCAGAGGTGAATCTTGATGGTTAAGCAATACTTAATCTTATTAGGATTTCTATTTATTATTCTTACTTCTACACAAGTTGTTAAATCAGAAACTGTTCCAAAAATTGAAGAAATGTATGTCACAACAGAAGACATTATTTCAGACATAATATTCCCAACTGTTGATAAAAGAGTATTAAAAGAGTATGGGCAGAATACACTTTTTGACTGGCAATGGAAAAGGATTTTAAATATTACTTACAATGATAATCATTCCTATGACGTTACTGTAAAAATTGAATTCCCTTCGAAAAATTTTGATGATGCTAAAGAAGATATAGTTAAAGTAAGGATATCCCCATCCTGTGATAGTGACAAAATTAATAAACAGAAATGTAATCACGGTTTCAAAATTGAAGTATTAGATTACAAACATTTATCTCAATAAGAATTATTACCTTTAATTCAACTAATGAAGGTTTTACTTCAATAAGGGGTAGAGCCTTTTTCTACTTAAACTAACGGTGCTGGCTTGGTTAATATTGCTGTTTTATCTTTTCGCAAAGAAACGGGAAAAGTCGGTATAAGTATTTAATTATTCTGGTGGATATTTATACGTCTCTAGGTGAGTGTGATTTATCAATTTAACCTCAGATCCAGCAGATATTTCATAAGTCATTCGATCCTTCCCTAATGAAATATTATGATCGCCATCAGTTGGTTCAATTTCAAAAGTAATTTGCAAATCAAAGCCTCTGAAATGATTTCTTTTAGTTTCAATCAATTCAATTTTCCACGGAGTTACATGAGGTGAAACAACCTTAAAAATCTTCGGGTAATAATAGTTAGTCAAATCTTTTTCGATATAAGGAGTAAGCATTAGCATAAGCATATCCTGTAATCTAAGTTCTTCAGAATCTTGAGTTGGTTTAGCTGAGGAAACGAAAAACTAGATTTCTATGTTAATATAAATATTATATTATAAAAAATACTAAATCTGGGTAATGGTGGGGGATAATAAGATGATTTATTTGAAGAAAGCAATGACACTTCTGACTTTCATTTTTATTGGTATTTTTATGATAGGCTCTTTTCCTTCGATTACAAGTGCTTGTTCGTGTGCATATTTACCAAGTGTAGAATAAGAATTTGAACGTTCAAAAGCCGTATTTAGTGGGAAAGTTGTTGATATAAAAGAGAGACTAAGATTAAAAGGATATACAACTAAATCAGTTCTTTTTGAGGTAACAAACACTTGGAAGGGTGGTGAACAATCACAGATTATCTTAACTACTGGTCAAGGTGGTGGAGATTGTGGATATAATTTTATAAAGGGAGAAGAAAGGGAGGACAAAAGAAATGGGAATTGAAATGGTAATCGGCCTAGTTATCGGTGTATTTTTAATTTGGGCTGGCTATATTGTTCGAACAAAACAGGCATTTGCATTTCTTGCAGGTTTCAGGTAAACGTGAGAACCGGTTAATAAAGAAAGACTGGGGAACAGAGTCGGTATTCTCTTAATTTTTATAGGTGTTATAGCTATTTTTACCATATGGTTTGGGGCTACAGTTGGAAAAATCTCTGGGGTCTTGGCTATTATTGATGTGATTATGATTATGATTATGATTATTATAGTAATCGGATTAGATCAAATAGGATATTGAAAGGAGTGTACATGTGGGAAAATGGAGAATAAAACTAGTCCTGTTATTTACGATATTAAATACAATAGGAATATTCGCTATAATTCCATATGAGATAACTTTAATGGGCGATCAATCTGTACCGGGAGATATACCAACTTCATTAATAGTTATTATAAATTCAACTTTTCAAGTTTTATATATGTTTGTATTGATATTGGTTGGTTTAAGACTTCAAAATCGTACAGGGTTAAACGCTCCACTATTAAATGGAATTGTTTATCCTAAGTCACGAGTACATATCTCAAAAAAGTGGTTAATCAATAGTATTGTTGGAGCATTAATTGGAAGCGTTATTATAATTCTTCTTGATTTATTCGTATTTAGCCCATTGATAGGAGCACCAATGGATCAACTCCCCTCACCGAATTGGTGGCAAGGTTTACTTGCTTCATTATACGGAGGATTTACAGAAGAAATAATGCTTCGATTGTTTGGCATGACGTTCATTGTATGGTTATTGGCCTGGATAACAAAAAAAGAAAAGGATAACATTCCTAATAGTTTTTACTATGTTGCAATTTTTCTTGTAGCAATAATATTTGGATTAAGGCATTTGCCAGCGACAATACAAGTATTCGGCGATCTATCTACAATTATTGTAATACGGGCATTGGTGTTAAATGGGCTCTTAGGCTTGTGGTTTGGTTACTTGTACTGGAGGAAGGGCTTAGAATATGCAATGATTGCACATATGTCAGCAGATATCTTTCTTCACGTTCTATTTGCGTCAATACTCTATTAAGCAATCGGGCGCTATTCTTGAAAAAAATTGTGCCTTCTTTAGTTAAAAGAGCCATTTAATTGAATAAGACCCACAAAAATCCGCTTTCCTTTACTTAAGGAAAGCGAATTTTTAGATTGATTTTTCTGCTTATTTATTCGCCAGTAAGAAATGAGCGAACTATAACGTAAAAATCAGCCCTTCTTTCAGCAAAGAAGAAGGTGCTTTTTGCTGAATTCCTTTTTAATAAATGAACAATAAAATAGACGTTTTTAAAAAATTAGGTGGCTCTTTATTATTGAATTTAATATTAACAGCCGAATTTGGCTATGGCGGGTAATATCATTTGAAATGGGCAAACTACCTTAACTATTAAAATTAGGTGGCAAAAAACATGAAAAACAAGCCAATTAACTTTATTTTAACTTTATACGTTTTGATATTTGTTTTATTTCCAACAGGGATACTGTTTACCGATACAAGTGCAGCTGGTCGTGAAGTGGTCGTTTCAGATGGTGAAGCTACGCTAAAAGAAGCGATTGACATTGGATTGCAGAGAGCCAAAGAATGGAATGTAAACGCAACACTTTCAAGAGTAAACAGTGTGGACGAAACGATGGGAGGTTCTAGAGGAGAAACAGGCAAACGCTTTAATTGGTTTATGTTCTTTGTGGTTCCAGGTACAGATGATTATGTACTAGTTGGTATCTCAGAAAAGAAAGTCACCTTGTTTAGACCGAGTAAACAATCTCAGGATCCAACAATACCCTACGATGAGATTAAGTTAGATAGCTCTGATGTTCTTCAACTAGCGAAGGATAAATACGGACTAAAACAAGGAAAAGATTGGGCAACAGGATATCATTTTACACTTGATAGTATCGATGGAAAACCCATTCTAACAGTGGTTGGAAATGATCGAGATAACCGTTTTACTCGAATTTCATTCAATGCTAAAAATGGAGATATAGTCAGTGCCGTTCATAAATTGCCATACGGCGGAGGATTAATATCCAAACGTATTGGTACCGATACCGTAACAAAAAAGGGAATGGCGATTATGGGGGTTGTCGCTAGAAATAACAATTTAGTGGTATGGGGAGACAAAAAGCCAACACAATTTAGTACAACCAAGCAACCTTTTATTGAATTGAGTCATAACAATGGAGAATCATGGACAGAACTCCAAGTTAATAATTATGTAACACATGCTTGGTTTAATAAGAATGATCAATTATACGTAGCAACCGAAAAAGAATTATGGGCAGGCATTACATCAAAAAGTAAAGGGAAAAAAATTCTTTCATTAGACCACAAGATTGAACACATTGATTATTCAATCAACAACCATATAGCCGTGATATCAAATGGGAAGATTTACTACACGAACAATCAAGGGGAGAATTGGGAACAAGCCATTATACCTCAGCCATTTTTTGTGGTTCAAATCTCGAATAATGGTGATTTGGTAGGATTAACAGAAGAAAGGAAGGTTTTGCAAAAGACAAATGATGGTTGGAAAGAGATAACTATGCCGAATCGTAATGATGAACCTAGTGATATGATAGTGATTAATAATAGGCTATTTATAACAACACAAAGTGGAATTTGGACCCGAGATCTTCAAGAGGGAAATTGGAGAAAAAATAAAGTTGATGTAGAGGTAGTTAAATTCATTAAAAAAGGAGAGAAATTATTCGGATACACACATAGAGGTGAATCTATTTATTCCATCAACACGAAAGACGAAAGAAAACCTGAAAAAGTGTTTGATGCGGTTGATTTAGTCGTTATGGATGTGGATATCATGGGAGATACGTTTTGGATTGCAACTATACCAGGTTATTCATGGGAAGAAATGACGACTCCACTGAGACGATAAAAGTTTGAAGTTAACAATCGGGCGCAATTCTTGAAAAGGAATTGGGCCTCTTTAGCTAAAGGGCCATTTTTCGATTTAGGAATAGCATAAAAAATTCTTTTTTTATGCAGCTAACTAGTTTTTTTCAGGGGCAGATATACATTTTAAAAAGAGGTAAATAATATACATATAGCCCTACGAATGATAATCGTACAGGAGGTAATATGATCAATCATCTACGAGTTATTATTTACATGTGTGTATTAGGAATTTTGATATATCCTCAAATATCATTTGCAGTAGATGAAGTACCATTTTTGATTAACAATGGGAAATGTCCTAACTCGCAAAATTTGGAGCCTGTGAGTTCAGATAAAGGGCTTATAAATGCATTGAACACAATTATTCCTGAGGTTTATAAAAATTCAAATTACAAAGGTTGGAAAGTTGAAACCATAGCACATCTTCCAAAGTCACCTCATCCAGAAGCTTATTATGCAATGGCTAAAAATTATTGCGGAGAAGAAATAGCGAATAATTCTTGGTTTGTAGAAGTACTCTTTCCACAATATTTGCCGGCATATGATGCATCACATAGACAAATTTTTGTTACTAAAAACAAACAGGGGCAATGGTTTGCTTGGTTTAGATTTCATTAATGCCTTTTCAACAATCGGGCGTGATAGTTGAATAAGCGTCGCTGTTCTTATTCAACTAACGGGTGGCGTTAATTAAAGATCATTGAGTTGCTAAAGTGTACCCTTTGTAAAGGACATTTTGAAAAAAGCTAGGCAACCTTTTGGAGCTGCTGTCTGTATTTTGCAGGCGGCGGCTTTTTCAAGTTCCATTGCCCTCGAAATAACTTTTCACTTCTCGTTTTACTTCTTCTAATGTTTCGCACGCTTTCATATTGGTTTCATCTTTAAAATGATCGAAGAGGGATTCTTGGGGGGCGTTATCCCAACAGTTTCCTTGGCGTGACATCGATTGCCCTAGTCCCATTTTTTCTTCACAAGTTTCTGGAATTGTGGATTCGTATAATGGAACCCTTGATCTGAATGAATAAATGCATCTTCTTGATATTTTGGAGTACAAAGGTGACGAAGACACTCAATAAAAACAGACAACAAATTTATTTAACCTCTTTGGTTTTTCGATCCAAGCAAAGTAAAAGGCATTAACAATAAGGATTTATCTATTCTCGTTAATGCCTTTTTCTAATGTTATGTTCTATTTGATGGATACCTCTACGAAATCAAAAGTGTTGTCCGTAAAAATGATTCTATGATTATTTTAAAAAAATAAAAAATTCCTGTAACGAATAACGTATTAAAGCTATATATAAGTGTCGCAATAAAAAAATGGTGAGAAGGAGGGAGGTAGGTGGAGGATTTAAGTGAACTCTACGAATCGTATGCAGATGAAGTAAAGTATTTTCTTATTTGTTTAACTTCAAATGTAGATTTAGCGGAAGAGCTGACGCAAGAGACCTTTTATCAAGCAGTAAAGTCTATCGATCGATATAACGGCAAATGTAAAATGTCTGTCTGGTTATGTCAGATTGCAAAACATACATATTATAACTTCTTAAAGAAGGAGAAACGTAATACTCATATGAGTGTAGATAATATGATGCAAATGGGAGTGGATATCCCATCTAATGCTGATCTGCCAGACGTTGAAATTGTTAAACGCAATACACTTATTTCAATACACAAAGAAATACATTTATTAAATGAGCCTTATCGTGAAATGTTTTTACTGAGAACATCTATTAATCTTAGTTTTAAAGAGATTGGTGAGATATTTGACAAAAGTGAAAACTGGGCGAGGGTAACGTTTTATCGTGCCAAACTAAAACTAGCAGAAAGGATTGATCTAGATGAATTGTAATATTATTAAAGATTTACTACCATCGTATGTTGATGGTATTTGTAGTGAAGATACTGTAAAAGCGATTGAAGAACATATACAGCATTGCGAAGAATGTAAACAGACGTTAAAAAGGATGCAGCAGCAAACAGATGATGTTCAAGCGATACCAGAAGAAGTGAAAAAAGCAATTACACCCTTTAAAAAAATTAATAAAAAGCGACGTATCCAAGTCATTGGGGCCATTGTTATGACCTTTATAATAACGATTATAGGTGCGTGGGTGATTCAAGATGTAGGGGCTGTGAATCAAATCTTTTTCCCTATGAGAATCGCCGTTGTCGTTGTAGATTCAGCAGATGGTATGGAAGAATGGGAAAGAATAATTTTTAGCGACAAAGAGCATCGGAGATATGACAAAGATTATCTGATATATAATAGCGTTTTTTGGAATAAAGAGATTACTAATCACGCTAATAATGAAAGTGACATATTACTAAGGGTAAAAGATAAAAATGGAGATGTAGTAGTAGATGAATTGTTGGTATCACCTGGAACAAGTGTACAATTGGATAACTTAAAAAATAATGAAAAATATTACTTTGAAATTAAAACTACACAAGGAAGATTCCATATTACTGCCACATGAGAAATAAAGAGGCCTAGATAATTATCGAGTTTTCTGTTTTATGTAGCTGTTAATACAAAAATACAGATTTGGTTAATACCGGAATTCGGATACAGGATATTGCAAAAAAACAGAAACAATGGAGGTATGAAATTTGAAGATCCAAAGAATAGATCATGTGGGTGTAATCGTAAATAATCTCGCCGCCGCTAAAGAGTTTTTTCTCGATTTTGGACTTGAGGTGAAAGGGGAATGGGAAATGGAAGGAGATTTAATGGGATATGCAGTTGGGCTTAATGACGTTAAAGTAGCGTGTGTAGGATTGGGAACGACAGACGGTCAGACATGGATCGAGCTAATCAAATTTTATACACCGTCAGATGAAAAAGATAGTCAGCAACCCTTTGCAAATACATTGGGTATCCGACATATTGCATTTACTGTTGAAGATATTGAAGCTGTTGTTGCCAAATTGAAAAAGAAGGATACGGAAATCTTTAGCGAGATACAGCAATATGAAGAAAGTTATAAATTATGCTACGTTCGTGGTCCAGAAGGAATTATTTTGGAGTTGGCTGAGGAAATCAAATAAGTAATGTTAATTTGAAAAGAAAGTACGACTCTTTGTTACTTTCTTATTTTTTTGGCTCTGTTAAAGGTTAATGTAGCTTGTATGGGGCGTGTTGTGAAAACGAAAGTTGACGGTATGATAGGCTCTAAATTAACATCTAATAATGTACTTGTAACAGACGCTTGGAGAGCCCATAAAATGTATGCAAATGAAAAAGGGATAGAACACTACCGCATTAAATCAGACGAGTACCTTGCTTGGTTTTTATTTGTAGATAGTTATAGTAAGAAAGCACAAAACATAATATCAAAGAATTTCTTTTGACATCCTTTGTTTTTGAAATGACAAAAATTATCGAAGTTTACGGTTATCGAAATTCAACGTGTAATGCTTATTTAACTATTAGAGATTTTACGGAAAATAGTGTCATTTACGGTGACTTTCCGTCAGATTTATGCGGATTTACAACGTCAAAGATAGAAAAGTACACAAATACGATTTTGGGAACGGGATTGGACTGTTTTAACTGGAATGAAAGTTACCAAACGAGGGTTGAAGTGACCCCTAAAAGTTAGACACGGTTATTTCATTTAGGCAGCTTGGGTAAATTGCGTTCGGTATTGCACCGGGCTCAATTTTAATTTTGCC
>NZ_JBSSFD010000020.1:0-73188 GCF_054062295.1 Lysinibacillus sp. TE18511 | reverse complement strand
AAAGCCATTTAGATATTTATCGATTGTTCGTCGATCTACGCCCATATCCCTTGCTAATTTACTTTTATTAATCTTCATGTTTAAATGCTCCATTATTTGTTTAAAATTTGCTAAATCTGAAAGCCTATTGATTTTAAAATCTGTCTCAATTTCTAGTTGAATATGCATACTAACACCTCAGTATTAGTATGAAATGGAAGAGCATTTTTGTACATCTTTATTCAAGCAGGAATGTACATATTTAAATTAGCATTTATAACTCCCTTATGGAGAGCGATAATGGAAAATAGTAATGAGACATCAACAATAAGGTATCTATTAGAGAATGGAGCGGATCCTAATAAGACAAATAATCGTGGGATAGCACCAAAGGATTTACTTGAATAGTGTGATATGGAAATGAAAGACTATTAGTATAAAGAGCTTTAGCATTAAGGAAAGCAGGTTTAACTTTAGATTAAGCGAGTATCTTTGAATCAGATAATATTTTAAAACGATTTTGTAACAACCTATAGGAAATAGACGAAGGTGCATATGAGTTTAACTATTGAAATGTTTATTCCAATGATAAGTGAAACTATAGCAGATCTTTCGAAAGAAAATTATAACAAAATTGAAGAGGATGGTAGGTTGGGTAGAATAAATATTGATGATTTAAAAAGAGTAATAACTGAGTATGGCTGTGAAATAATTTCTTTACCGGATAGAGCTTTTAATCTAGCGGAAATTTACTATATTGCAGCAGAAAAACGACTTGATATTTATTTGCCTTTATGGACAAAAGAAGAAGGTAGAAGCGATTTGACTTTATCATTGTCAGGACAAAGAAATAATAATCAACTTAAAATTGAATTTAATGACTTGAGAGTCTTGTAAAGTATGAAATAAAAAATGAAGAATGGGGAGAAAACACAAAATATTAGTACTCTTCAAAGAAGGAATATAGTAAGGTTTATTTCTAAATACGGTAAAGAATAAAGCGGATATTGAACTTGATTTAACAAAATTTTAATCTGCTACACCTTACAGAATTTTAGATTTAGCTTTTTACTGCCGATGAGAAACCGTCTCTCTTATGGATTTGGCCAAATTATCTTCAAATCAATAATAGTTTGATGGGGAAACTACCCATTTAGTGTGGGATCGAAATATGATTTTGTTTGAATGGGTTGAAGTTCACCGACGCTAACGGATGAGGTATGGAAGAAATAAGTCAATACGAAGGAACAGAAGCTGATTATATTCGGATGCTTAGAGATGTAAAAGAAAGGCCCGACAATACTGATATGAATAAAGTTTACTAATATCAAAGAACAACAGGGTTTACAGGAAGGAAATCATTTCTATGAATGACATAAAACTAGAGGTTGAGGGATATTATGAAATTTTAAACTTGCATAAAGCTTTACTTGAGGCAAAATTTCATAAGGATCCAGATAATCTCGATGTTGCGGGTAGTCCTATTATTGCAAAAATCTGCAACAATATTGTAGACATGTTATCAGAATACGAAATAAAAGAAAAAGGAAAAGATTCATGGTGTGAATGGCGGAAGATTGAAAACCAAAATTTCTTTAAAGAAAGAACGGTAGAGAATGCCCAAAATGTGGCATGGGAGAAGTTAAGTTATAAAGAAAAAGAGTCGTTAACAAAAAGTATTTTTAGTCCATTTACCTTTACGGATAAAGATGTAATAGATTTTATAAAAACGGTGGATGGAAAATCTACATAAAAAAATAGCTGAATTTAACCCTTCCTGTATATCGCTTCCAGGTAGAAATGGAACTGCTTTATCTCGTGTATTTACTCCATGCTTCATCTTAGGGGAGCAGTATCTGAACCTAATGTAATAAAGGTCTATTTCATTATTCTTAAAGGAAAAGCCCCAACAATGCATTTCAAAATGTCATTGTTGGGGTTTTAGCTTTATACATTATAGATATTTGTTAATATTTAACATGGATTCCTATGCACTCAAGTATTTAGTTCAGGATTTGAATTGGAAATAGTTGGAGGTTTTGTGGTGCCTAACATTGTGCGTCCAAATCAATTTTCAGTGCAGCTTTGTTGTCATTTAAATGAAGATGGTAGCATTGTGGTGGATGAGGCAGGGCGTACGTCACAAGAAAATGTTTATGCAGCGGTGGGAACTGCTAAATTAGGCCGGTCTTCATTAATAGTAGCTGTTGCTGAAGGATATAAAACGGCAATAGTAGGGTCTAATCATAACTAAAAGCATATTATATCTTCAAGATTTATATTTCTTATTTCTACAAAGGGAGGAAGGGATTATGTCAATTGTTCATGTAACAACCAAGAAGGAATTAAAAGAACAATTAAAAACTAAAAAGATGGTGTTAATAAGTTTTTGGGCTGAGTGGTGTGGGCCGTGTAAAATGTTCGCGAGGGTTCTTAATCAACTCAATGAAGAATGCAATGGTAAGGTGAAAATTGTAAGGGTGAATATTGAAAAAAGCCCAGAGATTGCAGCGGAATATAAGGTAATGGGCATTCCTCATACTCGATTGATTATTCATAATAAATTACGCGAACCAATTATTGGATATGTTCCTTTTGAAAACTTAAAGCAAATGATTGGCATTTGATTCGCCAAACACGAAGAAACTTGATTGCATAATTTATTGGTAGAGGACCAGCAGAATAGTTCTTTCTACAGTTTACTTAAGATTTTCCGATTTTCGGGAAGAAGGCACTTGTAACATTAGAAATACCGTCATTAATAAAATGAGGGGAATATTTTTCCTTCATCATAAAGTGATTGAATCCGTTGATACATCAATGTTTGTAAAAGGATGTTAGTCAAATACGATACATTCAATTTGTTTAATTATATACGAGCTCATGTTATAATGAGGAACTTAAGGTAATGAAGACTTTTCCTTATAACGGAACGGATGCCAAGAAAGCCTCCGCATAGAGATAAAATATAGAGGTGTAAGAGATTGAATAAAAAATGGACGATTGATAAAATTAAAGAATTTGTTGAGAATAATTCGGAAAGTAAGTTGCTAACGACGGAATATCACGGTTTTTCTCAAAAGTTACTATTTAAATGTGCATGTGGTAGCAACTTTGAAAAAACATTTACAAAATTTAAAAATAAAAATCAACGTAAATGTGACGTCTGCCAACCACCAAAAGAGTCACGCTAAACGAAGTGCCAAAAGAGAAGTTGGCGTCTTGATTAAAATCACCTCATACCTATTTCTTTATAGAGATGAGGTGATTTTTTATGGACATTAATATTATTGAAATATTTCTAGGTGTAATTTTATACCAAAAGAAGATAAAGGTGTGTTAATGAAATATAGATGAACGCACTTTTTAACATTTGATGTAAAAACAGATGGGGTTACTGTAACTGAAATTAAAGAGTGATTTTCAACGATTGGTGCTTTCCTTCAAAAAGGGGTAGAGCCATTTTCTTCTTAGACTAACAGCGCAGATTAGTCCAAGAAAAAATTATAAAGTAATATAGATTTATTTGTGGTAAAATATGGTTATATTTGCGAATTAAAGACAAATGAAGGTTTTTATATGAAAAGGAAGTTAATCTTCACTCTTGGTTTAACAGGAGTTTTAACATTAACATTTGGTTTTGCAAAAGACTTGCAAAGCATAAAGGTATCAGCAGAAGAACAAACAGACATTACTACGGTTATAACAAAAGAAGAACAAAATACGGTGGAAAATCTGTCAGCTAAAAAGGGATTTGTACCACAAGATAATGGAACAGGTTTCTTTTTTATAAAAGGGGAGCCAATTGAAAGAAAGGATATTACCACTGTAATCACAGCAGAGGAACAAAAAATGGTGGAAAAAATGTCCGTTAAAGAAGGATTTGTACCACAAGAAAATAGAACAGGTTTCTTTTTTATAAAAGAAAAATAATTGTTAAAATAAGGTTGCATTTCTGTTATAAGCAGGAATACTTTTTCACTAACGGGGGCGATTGTTCAATTTAAGCAATCGCTTCTTGTGCTAACGGCGCAGTTTAGTGAAAGAAGGACTTAGAATATTGTTGCGATATGGACACAAAACAATGGAGGGAAGTAGTATGTTTATAGTTAGAACAGCTATTTTATGGATTATTATATCGACGATCATTAATGCATATTTAATGACATTACCCATACCGGTTTTACGAAAAAGAGATTATCCAGCTAATTATCTCATTAAACGAAATAATAGGATAGATAGTCAAAACAATAGGGAATGTGCAGCATTTTCAACAGCATATGTGTTGCGTCATTTTGGAATAGAGGCAGATGGTGAAGAGTTATATACTAATTTTCCTAGTAAAGTGAGGTCAGGTAATGTATATCCAAAGGGAATCCGTACGGAGTTAAGAAAAAAGGGATTTAAAACAAACTATTATAAAGGAAATATAAATACATTAAAGTACGAAGTTAGTAAAGGAACTCCCGTAATTGTCTTTATTAAAGTACAAAAGGATCGTAATAATTTGCATTTTGTCCCTGTCGTAGGATATGACAGGGAGTATTTCTACCTCTCAGAATCATTAAGGCAACTGGTGAATTGTAATGATGATAACAATAGCTATAATCGAAAAGTTCCAATTAATGAATTTAGGAAATTGTGGAATGTGAAAAATATTAATATGCCTCTTTATAGCAATACTTACATAACCGTAGACGCCATACAGAGCTAATGTTAACGACGAAGAATTTTATCTGGATGCATGGAGAAAACATACCAAAAATTGTTGGAGTCTTATTAGTTTTCAATAATCCGGAACTTTTGTTGAAGATACTTTTACTCTGGCTAGTTGTGCTAACGGGCGCGTTGATCCAACAAGGATTTACGCTTTTTTTGTTGAATTTTATTTACGAAAGGGGCAGGTCTGTTGAGGTGGAGTATAATGTGTTTTCTTTTTTTGCTAAGTGTTGTTATCTCGGGAATTGTAAGTGTTGTCGGTTTTGCATTCACTAATATGACTACGATTTCATTCGACCCTACAGGTGACCATTTTGTTGGAGGAAATGGAAACCCAGGCTTAATGTTTGTTATGTTTCCGATGTTAATTATTCTTTATTTTTTCTTTGCAATGATGTTTGTTTTTGAAAAGTTGCATGAACGTTTTTCAGCGAAAAGGGAACTATTTCAAGCCTGTTATTCAGGGGTGTTTGTGCTGATTTTGGGAATGACGATTTACCGAATCGTTTCATTTCGAAATGAAATCAATCCATATTTTGAAGACGAAATATCCTATTTAAATCCTTTTTCTAATCATTTATTTTTTAACTTCTGGACGTTTATAGCCTGCCTTTGTGTTTCAGGATTTTGCTCATTTTATTTAAAGAGAAGAATGTGAAGATATGTACTTAAACTTTCATTTTCTGGGGTGTAGCGCTGGTTTGGCTACATGGATGTCCAATGGGGGTGTTTTAGTTGAATAAAGCCCATTTAATCAATTAAACTTTTTTATAAATATCTCATACTTAGTTAACCATCAACTAAAAGCTAAAGCACGGTTGTCTTAGGGTTTTTTTGTGCTTTAAGAAATTGAAGGAGATGGATCATGGACGATTTTAACAGAATAAGAAAAGCCCCAATACACACCTTTTTCTAAAGTGAATATTGGGGGTTAGTTCAAAATTAATTTTTGATTTTACTACTAACGTTTATTTTCATTTTGAATATTACTGAAGTCTACTTCCTCAGCGAACTCTTCTCTGTTTTTATTTTTACGCTCTCTGTTAGCATTTTGATTTTGATTCTGCTGTTTTTTGTTGTCTTGAGTTTTATTATTTTTATGTTTATTATTACCCATTATCATCTCACCTCCACCATTAGTGTGAGTGAAAGATGATTTTTTATCCGCATAATTTTACAATTAAATTTTAGATGTAGTTTTATAATAAAGACTGATTGTTAATAATATCCTCACATTTAATTTTGAAAAGAGACAGTAAAGTTTTTTCTAACTATTTATGGTCTTTTTTATTGTTATTGCAAATAGTATTGGATTTGTATTCTTCAAAAAAGAAAAGTTTATATTTTGGTTCTTTCACAATATTTATACTAGCAGGTGTATTTGGTGGAATCGGCGTTATACTAGCACTATTTATTATTCGTGATGCCTTTGCAGTGTTCTATGGGGGGAATATTGCCTACTATTTGCTAATAAATAGTCTTATCATATTTCTTCTTGCAATTTTAGATATATAAAGAAATAATTGGCTCATCACCAAAAGTTGTGGGTGACATTTTTTAAGACGTATGCCTTGTATATAAGTTGATTGGAGTGGAGACTGGGCGACTCCTTGGGGATCAGCGATAGAGGAACGAAGGCTAAAACCATCACGTCCTGTGATAACGCCTTCGTGACCAACATCCTGTTGCCCCGAGACCCTGGAGCGAGCAGGCAGAGGAACGAAGGCTAAGAGCATCACGTCCTGTGATAACGCCTTCGTGACCAACATCGTGTCGGCCCAAGCGGCTCATCGGACGCCCCCAGGAAGCTCTGCTCTGCGCGAAAGCGAAGCGTCAGCGGCAAATGTTTTATCTGTGCGAAAGCGAAGCGACAGCAACAAATGTTTTCTGTAGCGAAAGCAAAGCGACAGCTACAAAGCGCTCAGTCGGAACGGAAATCAACCACACGTTATGGTGATGAGCCAAATAATTGCTAAAGGAAATGCTGTCTCCGAGTAATCAATATAAAGTTCTTAGTGAGGGGGCCAAGTTGTTTATTATTTGATATATTTGTATCCTTCTATACATATGGACAAAAAAAAGTAAACCGCCTCCGCCTTGCAAGCTGTGAGTAGGTTTACTGTCTTCTTTAATGATTGAAAGTACGTGCTTTTATTTACATAATAGAATTTGGCGTAAAAATGATTGCTTTTTAGCAATGCATCGATCTGCTATCACAAAACCTGCATCTTCTATCAAGTCATCAATTGTCTCAATTGTAACAACCACAACTTTATCGGCAATCCGGCGAGCTTGTTTTATAATATCAAATTGATCTTCGATTGATGTATGCGTAAATAAGTTATAAGGTAAATCAATTATAGCGACATCATAATGTTCCGTTACTTCTGAAATTGGACCTAATGTAATGTTACCTGTTAATCCAAAATAAGTGATGTTTTCTCGGGAACCTTTGCAAACATTGTAATTAATATCTCGCCCTTCAATATTAATTCCCATGGAAAGGGCTTCAATTACTACTGTCCCTATACCACAACAAGGGTCGATTGCACGAATATTTTGAGGCTGGGGAACGGCGATATTCGCTACAGCGCGAGCAACTCTAGTGCTAAGTGCCGTTGAATAACTGTTTGGCTTGTGTAAATGTTTAAGCCAAATGGATTCACTCTTCATATGTTTTCCAAAATACCATATTCCATCTATTAAAATCATTCCAAATACAATTTCGGGAAGATCTAGGTCTGGTTCTCCCTCAATACATAATCCTGTCTCGCGTTCTATTAATCGACGCTCTGCCTGAGGAATTTTCTTCGTTTCACCTATATCCATATTATTTAAACAAACCACTTTAAAAGTTGCTTCATTTATGTTCATATCCTTCACCAATGTCTTGATGTTCTCTAAGCTATTATCTGCATATAGCACTTCAAGTCTCTCTTGTATAAAAGGGCTACGGCTTGGATCAATTTTAACATTGCTTATTATATAGTTTGATTGGGAATCAAGACTAAAAAATGAACGCATCTCCATTCTACATAAATCGTATTCGTCAACATGATGTACATATGTGTATATAAATTTACTCTTATTTTGTTCGTTACTCAATTGACTATCATCCTTTTATATTGTTGTTCACTTGATTTCACTAAAGTTAATAAAAACCAAATGAAGTTGTTTATTTTGTAATCGTATCATAGGTGTCTCTATCAAGCCACTCGATATCAGTATCGAAATTAGATAGTATTCAAATAGTGAGGAGGTCAATGCCTAAAGAACGCTACCCAATTGTTGGTTTTCGTGAAAAACTAACAATAATATATTCAGCAGTTATGCATTCTGCCATCACGTTATCCTGTTAATTGGTTGCAAGGGAGATTGTGGATCATGTACTATCGGAAGAATTAGGTAGTTGTAGACTATCTCGGTTTTATCCAGTAATTGGGTGGAGGACTTTATCCCGTATTAACTGACCCGTAACGATCGCAACCTTAAATTTTTCACTATAACAATCACCAAGTCAAACAAGCAAAAGGTATTAATCCTGTTGCTTGTTTTTTTTGTTATGCTTGATTGCTAAATGTAATGAGAAACTAATCGCAACGAACATTATTACAGAAAAAGCAACCGAGAACGTAGCTTTATAGTAGATTGATGTAATAAACATGACGATCGAACTAATGATGATGGCTACACGTAGTAATATATCTGTTCTTTCACTTGGATTAAAAAAATCTTGAAGAATAGCAAAGAAATAAGCTATTCCGAAAAATACAAGATACTCATAAACAAACACAGGTTTTACATAATCCGGAATGCCAAAATAAATTATTTTAAATATAAAAATGAGTAGTATTACATATTTTGAATATTTGCTAAAGAAGTTTGACAAAGTATCATCTCCTTTCAATACTTATTCTAAAAAAAATAGAAATTTTTGCTATGAGCATTTAGTTTCAATCTAAAGGGATTTTTCTGAAAGGTGATGGTATTTATCTCCGGTACTTCATTTTTTATGGAGGAAAACAGTGGAAATAATTTGTAAGAGAAAATAAGATAGAAAGAGACATCTAATAATTTCTAGGATTTTTCCATTAATTTCAGGGGGTGTGAAATGGTTGTAAAAGAAGATATTTTAAATAGAAAGGGAGCTAGAAAGGCTAGCGATATCCCTAATGACGTTTTAACGTTGTTGAATCAAGGCCGAATCGAGAGTGTTAATTTAACGGAATGGCAAGCTGTTAACCATATTTCTTTAGTCAAAAATGTTCTACCATCAATGGGGCTAGAAGAAGAGTTAAAAATTATTTTAACTGAGATAGAGAAGCAAAAAGTCGAAACGGGAATGAAGGCTATACGTTTAATAGGTAGTTTATTAGACACAGTCAAGGATGAAAGTTCGATTAAAAAAGAGGATTTAATCAAAATATGCACTCAACATGTATCTGATAGTGTCCGATGTTGGGCAGCATTTATGAATAAGAACAATGATCACACTTTAGAAGAGAAATTGTCGTATATCCGACCTTTCGCAGCAGATCATCATTTTGGTGTACGAGAAATTGCTTGGATGTCAATTAGGGAAGACCTTTCAGAAAATGTTGAGAAAAGTGTAGACTTGTTAACGGAGTGGGCGAAAAGTGAAGATGAAAACATTCGTAGGTTCAGTTTAGAATCAATCCGTCCTCGCGGGGTATGGACAAAGCATATTGAAAGATTAAAGGAAGAACCACAAATCGTACTTCCTATTCTAAATTTGCTAAAATTAGATTCGTCAAAGTATGTTCAAGATTCTGTCGGCAATTGGTTAAATGATGCTAGTAAAACTCAACCAGAGTGGGTAATAAACCTTTGTGATGAATGGCAAAAGGATTCTCCAACTAAGGCAACTGAGAGAATTATTAAAAAAGCTCAAAGAACAATAGTAAAAGGGAAATAACGTTTGTACAAAATATATAATCAAAACCATCCTTTTAAATAAAATGGACCCATTATGAATGGACATTTTAAAACTGAAGGATGGTTTTTAAGCATTATCTCCCAAAAGGATTGTCAATATAAGGGCCCTTCCGCGCTGGAGGAGAATATCCGCGGAAGGAGAACAAATAGCAAGCAAAACAGGTGAATCTACTTGAAGAGTGAGGACTTTCAGCAATCGCGGATAGCACAAACATCACAAATTTTTCTGCATATGATAATAAGGAAGCGTTTTCATTAATTAATATAGAAGAAAGTTAATTTAATTCCATTCAAATTGGAAACAATATAGAAGGAAAAGTTGGTTGCAAAAAAATTGTAAAAATGACGGGGTTAAGTTGGTTCGAATTGGCATGTTTTATCGCTAAAATTGATTACTTAAATCCTGTACTTTAGATGATTTAAGCTAGTTCAGACAAAGATTTGTACGATTATGTGAATTCTACAAAAAAATTTTGTAAAAACCTTAACTATTTCATATGAAATCCGTATAATAAATCAAACAGTGCGGAAATTGTCCATATTCTATCGGTAAATTGCGTGAATTTTTTAAATTGTATTGACGTAGAGAGCGATAATTTGTACACTGTGTACATTCAATTGTTTTGTGGGGGAATACAATTAATTTAAAAAGTTAGGATTTGATAGATATGATCGTATGTAAATTTGGTGGAACATCTGTAGCAAGTGCAGAACAAATTCAAAAAGTAGCAAACATTGTAAAATCTAATCCGGCACGTAAAATCGTAGCCGTTTCTGCACCAGGGAAACGCTCCGGTGACGATATAAAGGTAACTGATTTATTAATTAATTTAGCAATGGCAGCATTAAAAAATGAAGATATTGAAGAGAAAGTGCAAACCGTTGTGAATCGTTTTAAGGCGATTGCAGATGGTTTGCAGTTAGATCATACAATTTGTGGCGTGATAGCTGAAGATTTACGTGAACGTGTGCAAGGTGATAAATCAAATGAAGAATTATTTATCGATAGCATTAAAGCAGCGGGGGAAGATAATAACGCGAAGTTAATCGCAGCGTATTTCAATTCTATCGGTATGCCGGCTCGTTACGTAAGTCCGAAAGATGGTTTAGTGGTCAATGATTTACCTGAACGCACGTTTGCTTTACCAGAGGCTTATGCAAATTTAGCACCTCTAAAAAATACAAAAGAAATTATTGTGTTCCCAGGTTTCTTCGGTTACACTAAAGCGGGCATATTGCGAACATTTGACCGCGGTGGCTCTGATATTACAGGTTCTATTTTAGCAGCAGCTGTTGAGGCAGAGCTTTATGAAAACTTTACGGATGTGGATTGTGTGTTCTCCGCGAATCCGAAAGTCGTGAATGATCCAGTGGAAATTAAAGAAATTACGTATCGCGAAATGCGCGAATTATCCTATGCAGGCTTTTCGGTGTTCCATGATGAAGCGTTAATGCCTGTCTATAAGATTGGGGTGCCAGTTAACATAAAAAATACAAATAATCCATCAGCCCCAGGTACTCGTATCGTACCAAGTCGTCCTGCAACAGGTCGTCCAGTTACAGGTATCTCGGCAGACAGTGGTTTTTCAACTTTATATGTGTCAAAGTACTTGATGAATCGTGAAGTAGGCTTTGGACGTAAGCTTCTACAAATTTTAGAAGACGAAAATATTTCTTATGAACATACACCGTCTGGTTTAGACGATATTTCTGTCATTATGCGTTCAAATCAAATAACACCAGAAAATGAAGCGCGTATTCTTTCTCGTGTGAAACATGAATTACATGCAGATGATGTGCAAATGCGTCATGGTTTCTCTATGATTGTGATCGTAGGTGAAGGCATGCGTAATAATACAGGTTTAGCGGCACGTGCTGCAACGGCCATTTCAAAAACAGGTGCAAATATCGAGATGATTAATCAAGGTTCATCTGAAGTAAGTCTAGTATTCGGTGTGCTACAGGAATTTGAAAACCAAATTTTACAAGCGCTTTATGAAGAATTTTTTGCACATGTGAGAGTATAAGTAAATAAAGTGAAACGATAATCAGTGGGGGTTTTTCTTTACCTCCACTGATTATTAGTCTTCACCAATCGGGATTTTACGGGCAGTTAATCGCTGACCTAAGTACTTTGCTTTCGCTACAGACAAATTACTGCCCGTTAATGCGGGATAAACACTAATCCTTGAACGGGATTAGTGTTTTCTTTTTCACTGGAATACGGTAAAATCGAGGGCGTACATAGATTGGAGGTTTTTCTTTTGAAAAAATTATCGTTTGGTATGTTTCTATCAATGATTGGCATACTATTTGTTTGTTTAACGATTATGGATATTTTACCGGCCTCGACAAAAACAATGAAAATTGTCTACATCGGTATTGGCTGGGTATTTATCATTGCAGGATCCATTGTTCGATTTAAACACTTAAAACAAAAGCAATAACGGAATATCTCGAAATTGAATTGTTATAAAACGTGAATTTGTGATACAATTTCAAAAAAATAAATAATTTGAGTATTAGGAAGTTGTAATGCTGTACAAAATTCAAAAAGTTCAAATTTGGGAACAATCATAAATTTAAGATTGAACAGTACAAATTCTTCTTTGTAAGAATTTGTTTTTTTATTTTCTGAATGGGAGGCGAGATAATGCCAGTACTACGCGTGGAAGATTTTCACATTTCCGAACATTATGTTGCTTTCCGCACAGATTCACCAATGAAGGTCGTATCCTCGGCAGTACATAATCCGGGATTTGGCTATTATACACATCTAATAAATCGTTCAGTGCCGTATACGTACGATGAGCGAAAACCGCAGTTAGAATTGCAACGATTTTTACAGTCCGAAGGCTTTCCAATTGATAAGACGGTTGCGATGATGACGGCTGTCTATGCCAGGTACGCAACAATTCGTGAGTTTACATATGAAGGCATTCATCTTGTCATTATTATTACAGCTGGGCTCGGTAATGCCGTAGATATAACGCGTGCCTTTCATCGTCAAGAGCAGTATCATGCTGGAACCATCAATACGTGGGTACTGATCAATGGGAAATTGTCGGATGAGGCTTTATTTCAGGCAATGATCTCTACGACAGAGGCAAAGGTCAAGGCTCTCATTGATGAAGGTATTACAGATCCAACAACGGGCACGCAAGCTACAGGTACTTCAACAGATAGCTTGTTAATTGCTTCGACGCAGGAAGGTGATTACCATCAATATGCTGGTCCGATTACAATGCTTGGGAAAGTCATTGGTCATGGAGTTTACGAAACGATGCGTGAGGCTGTTCAAAAATATAAAAAAGATAAAGAGGAGAATCCTTTATGATGGCATTGATGATTGCCTGTATCATTGGGCTTGCTTTTGATTTAGTAGTCGGTGATCCTCCTAAAATGCCTCATCCAGTACGCTGGATTGGAAAGCTCATTCAATCTCAAACGGAATTATGGAATAAAGGAAGAATGAGAAAGTTTCGTGGTATGATCATGGCGCTCACTGTAGTCGGCACAACGATGTTTGTTGTGATGGTCATTTTGCTACTAAGCTATAAGATTAGTCTATTATTTGGCATACTGGTAGAGGGATTACTAATTGGTATAGGATTAGCACAGCGTAGCTTAAAGGAAGCTGCGATGGCTGTGTATGAACCGCTTGTTAAAGGGGATTTTGCTGAAGCTCGTGTGAAGCTATCTTGGATTGTCGGACGTGATACGGAGAAGCTTGACGAGGATGAGATTGTTCGTGGTGTTGTAGAGACGGTCTCAGAAAACACGAGTGATGGTGTAACAGCTCCGTTATTTTATGCCTTTTTATTTGGCTCAATAGGGTTATGGGGCTATAAGGCAGTCAATACGTTAGATTCTATGGTTGGCTATAAAAATGAGAAATATAAAGATTTTGGTATGTTTTCTGCAAAGCTAGACGATGTATTGAATTTTATTCCTAGCCGATTAACAGGCTTACTCATGGTACTAGGGACTAAAAATGAAACAACAGTATCTCTTGGTCAGCGATTAAAACGTTGGTTACAGGATGCAAAAAAGCACCCAAGTCCGAATAGTGGTTATTTGGAGGCGGCTACAGCTGTTCAGCTTGGGGTACAGCTTGGAGGGAAAAATACATATCAGGGTGTCGTTTCTTATCGAGCAATTATGGGAGAAAAATTAGTTCCATTAACTAAAGAGCATATTGCAACGTCTATTATTCATATGCGTTTGGCTACTTTGCTCTTTACTCTTGTTATATTAGCAGTGGAGGTGTTAATTTTTGCAATTACCTAATCATGGAGCAAATCCACAAAATGTCTATCATCAACTTGGGCTGAACATGCCCAAAGAGGTGTATGATTTTAGTGAAAATGTCAATTCGGCAGGACCACCTCAATTTGTTGAGGCACGTTGGCGCACATTTTATCCGCTCATTCAACGTTATCCAGATCCAGATGGTGAGCCATTTTTAACAAAGGTGACAGCTTTTCATCATGTACAGAAAGATTGCGTTTTACTAGGCAACGGTGCCTCAGAGCTTTTTAGTGTTCTGGCTAAACGCTATGCCAATAAACGTGTGATTATCGTACATCCCACTTTTTCAGAATATGAACGAACATTGCGGGCGGCAGGTGCTGAAATTGTGCCAATACTTGTAGAGGATATTGTCCACTACACATTGCCGATGGAGCGTCTAAAAAGAGAGATGGCGAATGCAGATGCTTTATATATTTGCACGCCGAATAATCCGACGGGGGTACTTCCAAATATGGAGGAGCTCCTACAATTAATTACTCACGGTGCACAAGTGAATTGCGAGCTTGTTATTGATGAGGCCTTTATTGACTGGATCGATGAAGCCTATTCATTGATTCAATATGTGGTAGATAATCCTCATATGATCGTCGTTCGTTCGATGACAAAAATGTATGCGATTCCAGGTTTGCGACTTGGCTATTTAGTTACGAGTCCTATCGTTGTTGCTGAGTTAAAGTCCAGTCTACCGCATTGGAATTTGAATGCCTTTGCTCTTGTTATAGGGGCAGGTTGTTTAGATGAAGAAAATTATTGTCAACAAGCGATTGGCTATGCAACAACACAGCGGGAATTGCTACAAAGCTATTTACAAGAAAATGGTTGCCAGGTGACAAATAGTGTAACCAATTATGTATGTTTTAAGTTGCCTGATAAACAGCAAGCAGATACATTTTTTACTTATTGTTTATCAAAGGGCGTCGTACTACGCCATACAAAAAACTTTATGGGCTTAAATGGTGAATGGTTCCGTATCGGGATTAAAGATATTGCGGCCATGACTTATTTAAAAAACTGTTTGCAGGCATGGTTTAACTTATTTCAGCCGAAGTCTCCCACCTCTGTAGGTGGTGAGGTGAATGCGGGTTAAAGCTACTTTTCAGCGGGTGTCCAAATATCTGTACCTTTCGCTACGCTTTCGGTACAAAAAACATCCGCTGAAATAGAGGAACTCAGGCTAAGAGCTTCACATCCTGAGAAAACGGCTGAGTGACCAACGGCGTGTTGCCGCTGACGCTACGTTAGCACTGCGCTTTCGCACAAAAAACATTTGTTGCTGCCGCTACGCTTTCGCACAAAAAACATTTGTTGCTGACGCTACGCTTTCGCACAAAAAACATCTGCCGCTGCCGCTACGCTTACGCGCAAAAAACATCTGCAGGCCTAAGCACAAAGCCGATTCCGGAAGTAAATATGCCGAGGCATAATTGAATATTAATTAGGGGTGAGAAAAGTGACAACTTTTTATTTAGTGAGACACGGTGAAACAATGTGGAATAAAGAACATCGGCTACAAGGATGGTTAGATTCGCCATTGTCTGAAAATGGTATTTCAAATGCGAAAAAACTGCAAAAACATTTGGGGGAAATTGCATTCGCTGCAGCATTTAGCAGTTCGAGTGGTCGTGCCAAGGAAACATTGCAGATTCTTGTCGGTGATCGACAGCTTCCCATTTACCATGCGGATGATTTACGCGAGATTTTTTTAGGGGATTGGCAAGGTAAAACGGTCGAGGACATCATAAAGACACAACGCTTAGATTATGAATTATATACCGATTATCCTGCACAATTTACCGCAACTCATACCGAAAGCTTCGGTGCAGTAACAGAGCGAGCTATGTATATGTTGAAAGAAATTGCAGAAAAATTTCCTGAGGAAAATGTATTAATTGTTTCCCATGCTGTAACGATTAAATGTGTGGTTAACGCCATTTTAGGCAGAAGCATTGATCAGCTTTGGTCAGAACCATTCATTCATGGTACAAGTGTAACGATTATTGAACGATTAGAGCATCAATTGCTCGTTAAAGATATCGGTAACATTCAACATCTACAATAGGAGGCGTAATCATTGCCACTGATTTTCATTACAGGGGGAGTACGCAGTGGTAAATCCCACTTTGCTGAACAAGCGGCTGTTACTCACTTTCAAACAAAGTTCATGCATGGACAACGACTTATTTATATTGCTTCAGGAGTAGCGATGGACCGTGAGATGGAGAAGCGAATAGGGCGACATCAGGCTGACAGACAGGCGCAAACTGTTAAATGGCTAACGATAGAAGCACCTTATGAAATTGCTGATACATTGAATAACCTGATTGATGGAGATGTCGTGTTATGGGACTGTGTCACGACATGGCTGACAAATGCTTTTTACGAAGGGTTTGATACAGGGACTCCGTGTGTGGCACAACCAGGCTGTTTAGAGGAGAAGCTCCGTGTTGTAAAAAGGGCGGTAGAGACGTTACTTGAGAAAAGGGTGACGTTTTTTGTCGTCTCGAACGAATTGTTTGATGAGCTTCCATATACAAACGAGGAAGTTGAATTATACCGACAAATGCTCGGGAAGTTCCATCAATGGTTCGTTTCTATAGCGGATGAGGCGTATGAAATCAATTATGGAATCGTAAAGAAATGGAAATAAAGAAACGCGCTTTGAAAATAAAAAGAAAGAAGGCAAGGCGATGAAAAATTTCTGGCAGAGCATACAACTTGCATTTCAATTTTTTACAGTTTTGCCGGTACATAAAGAAATTCCTTTAACCAAAGTAACCATTACGGGGATGTTTGCCTTTTTGCCGTGGATAGGGGCTCTGATGGGTACCGTAGTGGCAGCGGTGATATATGGTTTAACAGAATGGACGACGAGCAGTGAAGTCTTGCTTTCCTTTATGATTGTCGGATTATTCGCTTTGTTTACGGGTGGTTTACATTTAGACGGTTTTATTGATATGGGGGATGCTTATTTTTCATATCGGGATCGTGAGAAGCGGCTTGAAATTCTAGATGATCCACGTGTTGGCGCATTTGGAGTGCTTTCAGTCTTATTTTTAGTGCTTGGTAAACTTGTTATTTTACATGAGCTATTTGTGCAGCATAAATTAGCTCTTTGGATGTTGATTTTTATTCCATTATTAACACGAGTGGGTATGAGTTTTTATTTTATGTCGCTCCAGTGTTCAAAAGAAAAAGGGCTTGCCTACTTTTTTAAAACGCATATTAAGCCAGGATTACTTATCTGCTTTATGTTTTTAACATTGGTTGTGGCGTATAGTAGCTTATGGATTGTAATAGGCTTTTCGTTTGTTCCGTTCGTGTTGATGGCTGTATTAGCGATTGCCTTTTTAGTCTTTCGACAATTTACGGTGCGCAACTTTGGTGGCGTTTCTGGGGATTTACTCGGTGCATCAATTGAAGGAATGGAGGTTGTATTGTGGGTGACGTTGTTAATGTGCGCTTAATGAGACATGCACCAACAAAGGAAAATTTAGAAAAACGGTATATTGGCTGGACAGATTCTTCATTAGCCGATGTATCTTCGCTGACTGTTGTAGATAAAGATATCAAGAAAGTGTATGGTAGCGATTTACTGCGCTGTAGAGAAACGGCTGCTCATTACTTTCCGAATGCAACTTACATGGCAGATAAAAGATTCCGAGAGTCGAACTTCGGAGAATTTGAAGGGCGAACATATGAGGATTTAAAATCTGATTGTCGTTATTGTGCATGGTTAGATGATCCGGTACAATCACCGCCTCCAAAAGGGGAAGGTTTTGATGCATTTTGTGCACGAGTCATTGAAGGATTTACAGTGTTACCAAAAGGAGAAGACGTTTATCACCTTGTTGTGCATGGTGGAGTCATTCGAGCACTTCTTGTTGCATTTGCACCGACTGAGCAACCCTTTTGGACGTACCATACACCGCATGATAAAATGTTTTCTTTAACGTTTTCAAGAAAGGCTTGGGAGGAGGGGGCGAGATGCATGTCTTTATCGGAGGAGCTTATAGTGGAAAAACCGACTATGTCATGAATTTACTTGCAGATCAAAAAGTTGAGCTAGTAGATGGCTATGTACCTGATGATACTCCTGCCAGTGATGTACTTGTTATTAAAAACCTAGAGAACTGGCTCGTGACACAAGATCTAGAGGATGATGAGGTCATTGTGAGAACCATTTTGACAAGACTAAAGACTCTTGAAGAAAATTGTGCACTCTATATAATTGTGACCGATATGGGACGAGGGGTTGTGCCGATGGAAAAACAGGCACGATTATTGCGTGATACATGTGGGCGTTTGTACCAGGCTTTATTTGCAGAAGCCGACCGTGTTGTACGCATTTGGTATGGTGTCGGGGAACAGATCAAATGATATAGTTTTAAAAAATTTTTATTAGGCTTTTCGTTTTGTGGATAAGATTTCCAAGGACGTATGCTTTGTAAATAAGTTGATTGGGGTGGAGGATGGGCGACTCCCTGGGGATTAGCGCTAGAGGAACGAAGGCTAAGAGCATCACGTCTGTGATAACGCCTTCATGACCTACATCAGTGCTGCTGCCGCTTCGTTAGCACTACGCTTTCGCGCAAAAAACATCTGTAGGCCCGAGACCCTGGAGCGCAGCGGATGTTTTCTGTGCGAAAGCGAAGCGTCAGCGGCAAATGTTTATCTGTGCGAAAGCGAAGCGTCAGCGGCAAATGTTTATCTGTGCGAAAGCGAAGCGTCAGCGGCAAATGTTTTATCTGCGCGAAAGCGAAGCGTCAGCGGCAAATGTTTTATCTGCGCGAAAGCGAAGCGTCAGCAACAAAGCGCCCAGCCGGAACGGAAATCAACCTCACGCTATGATGAACAAAGTATAAAAGAAAAGAGGGAAGGGAATGGATCGACAAAGATTAATGAAATTGACACTCGTTGCCATGGTAGCGGCAATTTGTGCAGTTGGGGCAGTTATTAAAATTCCAACACCATTTATTACAACTGCTGCGCTGGACGCTGCTCCTGCATTTTTGAGCGTTGTATTTTTATCTCCGGTATTGGCTGGGGTTGCAGGGGCAATTGGGCATTTTATTACGGCCTTAACTTCTGGCTTCCTACTTGGACCACTCCATATTATTATCGCAGTAGAGATGTTTATCGTTGTATGGATCTTCGGAGTGATGCATAAAAAAGGAATGCATTTCTGGAAATGGCCTGTGGCACTGATTTTAAATGGCGTTGTGGCACCATTACCGTTTTACTTTATCATTAGTCCGGCATTTTATTGGGCATCTCTTACTAGTCTTCCGTTGGCAACACTAATTAATTTAGTCATCGTTGCAGTTGTAATGCCAATTTTATCTAAAGTATTTGTGCGTAAGGCAGGGCGATTACATTGAGAAATGCCATAAAAGTAGGTGAGCTGATTGCTACAACAGATAATGCCGCAGCCATTGGTGAAAAGACACAAGATGTTGTGTCTGCCTCAGATCAACTCACGGCATACTTGACAGCACGTGTTACTTTTTTAGAGCAGCTTGCCGCAAATGCTTTACCTACACATGTCCTACTCGCTAATTTTTCAGGGGATGCGGCATGGTCTCGTTATGTGGCGGGTATTCAACAAGTTTTTGATGAAGCTGGTCTTATTTGTCCACAAATAGACGGTAGCACTGAGTCCAATATGCCGACTGTACAATCTGGTTTGTCCATAACGATGCTTGGTGAACAGCAGCAACGCACACCATATAAGCATGAACAGCTAATTTGGTATACATATGGACTGCCGCTTGTTGGCAATGAAGTCCTTGCACAGCCTGAGGATGTTGCCCAGCTACAGCCTATTTTTCAGGCATGGAAAGAGGAAATTGTACAGCAAGTTTGGCCAGTTGGATCAAAAGGTTTGCAAGCAGAATTTACCCGTCTTTTTGGTAATCAACAGGTCAAAAGTTCGTTAAATGTTGAGAAAACGGCTGGTCCATGTGCAGTCATTTTACTCGGAATACATCCAGAAAAAGAGCAGCTGGCACAAAAAATCTTTCTTAGAAATTTTGAGAAACTACGTAAAACTGCATTGTAATTGGGCTTGCTTCGAGAAAAAGTAGTGCGTAAAAAAAATCAAGGGGCAAAACACCTATTGCAACAATAAACACAATATGTTAGATTTGTTTAGGAGTTAAAACACAATATATAGTATTTTGGACGAGCGGTACCAATGTGGTTTAAAAGGGAATTCGGAAAAAGAGTCATCTTATGCCGAAGCTGTCCCCGCAACTGTAAGTGCTGACAAATGATGAAGAGGCCACTGTTAACAATGGGAAGGTGATCATTTGGAGGAAGCATGAGCCAGGAGACCTGCCGATTTGTTCAAGACAGCGACACATTCTTCGGGGATTGAGAAGTGGAGGCGAGAGATTTGTTCACTTCTGTGTGTGCATGTCCTTCATTTCCATTTCCGATTTTACAGCGATCACGCAACCGATAGAGGATGCGTGATCGCTTTTTGTGTTGTCTGGAGAAAGAAAGGGAGAGTATGTGTATATGACAATTCAAATCGAACAGCAAATTGCTAAGCTAAAGAAAAGTTACACGGAGGATGAACTTGAAAGTTTTGTAAGGTTATCGGATCGATGGCTACGAAAAAATGACGATGCCACATTTGAGGCATGGGCGGATGCGATGATTTTACAAACGCTTAGCCTAATTGATGAAGAGGAGCCATATTGGACATTTGTTGCAGCGCAAATTTATTTAGAAAAATTATATGACCAGTTTGCAATGCGTCGCGGTGTTTCAGTAAAAGATGTTTATCAGGTGTTCCCAGCACAATTAGCACGCTATACAGAGGCTGGTTTGTATCATGAAAGTTTAACAACAAAATATAGTAAGCAGGAGCTTCAGGAACTTGCTACATATTTAGAACAAAGTCGAGATGAGTTATTTACATATATTGGCTTAAAAACATTGATGGACCGTTATGTTGTACGTGATTATACGAAAACACCTGTAGAGTTACCACAGGAACGTTGGATGGTCATTGCGATGACATTGATGCAGGATGAAACAGAAAATCGTTTACAAAAGGTGCGAGAGTCTTATTGGGCGATGAGTAATTTATATATGACTGTAGCCACTCCGACATTATCGAATGCAGGTAAAACGCATGGCCAGTTATCTAGCTGCTTTATCGATACAGTCGATGATAGTTTACAAAGTATTTATGACACGAATACAGATGTCGCAACATTATCGAAGTACGGCGGTGGTATTGGCGTTTATATGGGCAAAATTCGTAGCCGAGGCTCATCTATTAAAGGTTTTAAAGGTGCATCAAGTGGCGTATTACCTTGGATTAAACAGCTTAATAATACGGCAGTTTCAGTCGATCAGCTTGGTCAACGCCAAGGAGCTATTGCGGTCTATTTAGATGTTTGGCATAAGGACGTCTTTACGTTTTTAGATTTACGTTTAAACAATGGGGATGAGCGTTTGCGTGCCCATGATATTTTCACAGGATTATGCTTACCGGATTTATTTATGGAGACAGTTGAGGCACGTGGGGAATGGCATTTATTTGACCCACATGAAGTGCGAGAGGTCATGGGCTTCTCATTAGAAGATTTCTATGATGAGAAAAAAGGTGACGGCTCCTTCCGTACAAAATATGCAGAATGTATTGCCAATCCTTTATTAAGCCGTGAAGTCGTACCAGCGATCGATATTATGAAACGTATTATGCGCTCACAGCTTGAAACGGGCGTGCCGTTTATGTTTTATCGTGATGAAGTAAATCGTATGAATCCGAATAAGCATGAAGGGATGGTTTACTCAAGTAATTTGTGTTAATAGTAGCACCTTCAATCAGAAATGGTTGTCGAAAACTCCGTTAAACGGGGAAAGTCACAATGTGATAACCCACCGTGCTAAATCTTTTGATTAAATATACTATGTTTCATATAATAGAACAAATATTCTGTTTTAGGGGTGATCGATATTTCTAAAGCATATGGGTTCATATATGTAACAATAAATAAAGTAAATGGCAAAAAGTATATTGGAAAATGTATTTATGATCGTATAAATAACTGGGAAAATTATTTAGGATCAGGAGTATATTTAAAGAGAGCCATAAAAAAATATGGTAAAGAAAATTTTGAGAGAAAAATAATTTGTAATGCGTATTCCGATGAAGAATTGAATCAATTAGAAGAGTTTTATTTAAATTATTTTGATGTTGTTAATTCTACTGAATTTTACAATATTAAACTAACTTCTATTGGTGGAGATGTTTTCACTTTTCATCCAAATAAAGAAGCAATTAGAAAACAAAGAATTGAGCAAATGACTGGAGAAGGAAATCATCAATTTGGAAAAGCTAAAACGAAGAAAATGATAGATTCAGTGAAAAAAGCCAATTCTAAACGAGTAGTAATTGATGGTGTGCAGTATGATTCAGTTACAATTGCTTCAAAAAAATTGAGTATTGGAATTAGCACAATAAATTACAGATTAAATTCGGTTAACTTTCCAACATATGAACGATTAATGCCGAAAAAAGAACATAAAATTAGTGGATATAAATGCAAAGTTGGAAATCAAGTTTTTGATTCCATTACTGAGGCAGCAAAGTTTTATGGTATTTCAACTCATGCAATGAGGTATCGCATGAACTCTCAAAATTTCCCTGACCATGTTTTTATTAATCAAAAGTAAAAGCCTAACGACTATCGAAAGCATAGCTCATTGAAAAACATGAGTGAAGAAGCGAGTAGAGTACCCCTCAAGCGAGGCCCGATATAGGGATAATTCATAAAGGGAAAAGCGGAGCATCCTACAGGTAGAGCTAAGGATGATGATATAGTCTCCTCTGTATAGTGATATACAGCAGTTCATAAGAGAACGGATTAGGTTTAGCGAACCTAGTTGAAGAAAAGGACAGAAATATTCCAAAATATGTCAGCTACTGAATTTGAGTCAATTACCCTAGAGGATGATGTCATCGTTACGCGTCGTAAGCCTGGAGATTTCGTTGTATGTAACTTATCATCTATTAATTTAGGCAGAGCTGTACCGGCTGGTGTTCTAGAACGATTGATCCCGGTGCAAGTACGTATGCTAGATAACGTTATTGCTCTAAATACAATTCCAGTAAAACAAGCAGAACGTACGAACTTACGCTACCGCGGTATCGGGCTTGGAACATTTGGCTGGCACCACCTATTAGCTTTGAATGAAATTCAATGGGAGTCTGAGGAAGCTGTAGAATTTGCGGACAAGCTATATGAGGAAATTGCCTATTTAACGATTCGTGCTTCTAACGATTTGGCAAGTGAAAAAGGTGCTTACCCATTATTTGAAGGCTCAGATTGGCATACTGGTGCGTATTTTGACAAACGTGGCTACGACAGTGATAAATGGAATGCGTTACGCGCAGCAGTTGCTGATAACGGTATGCGTAACGGCTATGTTATGGCAGTTGCCCCTAACTCATCAACATCTATTTTAGCGGGTAGTACGGCAACGATTGATCCAATCTTCCAAAAGAGTTATTCAGAGGAGAAAAAGGATTACAAAATTCCAGTAACCGTACCAGATCTATCACCGACGACGACTTGGTATTATAAATCAGCTTATTTCATCGATCAAAATTGGACAATCAAGCAAAATGCTGCACGAGCTCGTCATATTGACCAAGGCATTTCACTTAATTTATATGTTCAAAATACGATTAAGGCGAAGGATTTATTGGCACTACATATGAACGCTTGGGCGAGTGGTGTGAAAACGACTTATTATGTACGCTCAACGTCTGTAGAATTGCTAGAATGTGAGTCTTGTGCAAGCTAGGAGGAAGTAACGATGACAACGATTACGAAACGACAAATTATGGATAAAGAAGCGCCGAACCGTTCAACAGGGATTGTGAACGGTCGCTCTTCTAACATTTTAAACTGGGATGATGTGCGTTTTAGCTGGGCTTATCCAAAGTATAAAAAAATGCTTGGTAACTTCTGGACACCATTTGAAATTAATATGAGCAATGATGTGAAGCAGTTTCCTGAGCTATCAGCAGTTGAACAGGAATCATTTTTGAAAATAATTGGTTTACTAGCACTTTTAGATAGTGTACAAACAGATTTTGCTGGTAAAGTAGCAGATTATTTAACAGATTCAAGCTTAAATGCATTAATGATTATTTTAGCGCAGCAAGAGGTTATCCATAATCACTCTTATTCCTATGTGCTATCAAGTATTGTGAACAAAAATGAGCAGGATCGTACGTTTGACTTTTGGCGAACGGAGCCTGTGTTAGAGCGACGCAATGATTTCGTTATTAAAGGCTACCATGCATTTTCGGAAGAGCCATCTGTTGAAAATATGCTAGAAGCGATTATCTATGATGTGATTTTAGAAGGTTTATTCTTTTATTCTGGCTTTGCGTTCTTCTATCATTTAGCACGCAATCAAAAAATGGTGGCCTCGTCAACGATGATTAATTATATTAATCGCGATGAGCAGCTTCATGTCGATTTATTCATCAAAATTTATCAAGAGCTATTAGCGGAATATCCTGAATACGATACACCTGAACGAGCAGCACGTGTACAGGAAATATTCCGTGAGGCCGTACAGCTAGAGGTAGATTGGGCCAATGAAGTGATTGGCGATAAAATTGATGGCCTCGATGTGGAAGATGTCCATGATTATGTGCACTTCTATGCCAATGTTCGTTGTAATCAGCTTGGCGTTGAGCGTCCATTTGAGGGCTATCGCAAAAATCCATTGAAGTGGGTTAAAGCTTACGAGGATGTTGACTTAGGAAAAACGGACTTCTTCGAGCAACGTTCTCGTCAATATGTGAAGGTTAATGTAGAAGATAACGGGTTTGATGATTTGTAATGCTAAATACACCTCAATGTTGAAATAACATTGAGGTGTATTTTTTTGAGCGTGCTCGGGGTAGGGGAAACGCTTAGGTAAAAGAAAGAACTGCTCGGGTTAAACTGCAATAAACAGTAGGGGTTGACTATATTATCGTACCAAACTATTTCTCACTAAAAATCGATCATTAAATGTAATCGGTACACCTTTCCCGTTCTTTTCGGCGTGAATATGTAAATGTGGTTCGCTTGTATTTCCCGAGTTTCCTACTTTCCCAAGTATTTGGCCCGTCGTTACTTTTTCTCCTTTTTCCACCACTATGCTGCCTTTTTGCATATGGGCTAATAAAACGGTAACATCATAGTTCTCACATGATAAGGCGACATGATTGCCCTCAGGGTTTTCTGGATCAGATTTAGGAGGAGGGAGATCAGGTAAACCATTTTGTATATTAACTACTTTTCCGTTACATGGACTATACAAATCCTCTGTGAATATTTGATACTTATCTAATTCTTCTGGATATAGTCCACTTGCGCGGGTTCCAAGCGTATTTAATTTTAAAATGTCTAACGCATATTTTTGGCCAGGATGGTCTTGATGATAGTTCATTAATACCTGATTGCCACCCTGTCCGACATAATAGGTGCCATTCTTAAGTGGGAAAGATAACTCAATTCCTTTTTCGGCTACTATATAGCTTTTTACAATCAAAGCATTATAAGTACCAAAAACCAAAATAAGGACAATAGATGTACCAATTGAAAACTTTTGATTTAGAGTGTATTTTCTTGTAAACGGTAAATTCCTTATCCTTTTCCAAGAAAAAATGAAAGTGACAATCAAGAGAATCAACCAAAGAAAGCGAACATAATATCCGACCCAACTCCAGTTTCCTGCTTGAAATAACCAAACGATTAGTACTGTAGTCACCAATGAGTCCAACAACCATTCCAGTTTACTTTTAAAAGCAGCTTTCCATAGCGAAATAATAAAGCTGGCAGGCAATATGATGAGCAAACCAATGGAAAAAAAGATGGGAAACACTATTTCTCAACCCCCTTTCGATGTTTGGTGTGAGTTATAACATTTTTGGTAATATTTACTTATCTCTGATTTTCATTCTATCATAGTGATAATAGTAATTGAACCTTTGCCACTGATCTTCCTTATAAGATAATCGAAAGCTGATAGCCTGAACAATTGCTACAGTAACTATAAACTACATAAAATATCAATCGTGTCCATAATATTACGAGACACGAAATTTAATTGCCGTTTGAGAATGTTTTTCAGTTATAATTAGAGCAGTTATGATTTATAAGAAACGGAGACGAAAGAATGCAGGCAATTAAACAGTTAGGAGGGTATTTAGGGCCCTATAAATTTTTCACCTTGATTGCACCGCTTCTTATGGTGCTTGAGGTGACGATGGATTTGCTTCAGCCGACCATAATGCAGCAGATGATTGATACGGGCATTGCCAATGGCGACAATCCATATGTATTGAAAATGTTCGTGTTGATGCTGCTAAGTGCTACGCTCGGACTTGTTGGCGGGGTTGGTTGTTCTTATTATAGTTCGAAGGCGGCCATCCATTTTGCCTCTGATGTACGTCAGTCACTTTATAAGAAAATGATGACGTATTCGGCAAAGGAACGGGAGGCTTTTACGACAGGGAAGCTCATTACGATATTAACAAGTGATGTGGAAAGTATTCAGCGCGCCTTTATGATGACGCTACGTATTTTTGTGCGTGGGCCTCTCTTATTTATTGGAGCGGTCATTATTGTTTTTGTGACAGCGCGTGAGCTATTTTCCATACTGCTTATGATCGTCCCAATTTTAATAATCGCGATGTACTTTTTCACCAAGTATTCAGGTGTCCTGTATCGCAAGGTTCAAAAGGCAATTGATGGAGTGAACACGAAGCTTCAGGAGAATTTAGCGGGGATTCGTGTCGTGAAGGCGTTCCGTCGTGAAACACAACAAACTGAACAATTTAGTGAACTCAATAATACGCTCACGAAACGTTTTATTACAGCAGAACAAATTGTTGGTGTTCTAGTGCCATTTACGATGTTTGTTGTGAATATCGGAATCGTAGCTGGACTTTGGCTAGGTGCTATTAAAGTGGAAGCAGGGACTTTGCAAGTAGGGGTTATTCTCGCTTTTATCAACTATTTAACGATCATTTTAAATGGACTTATGTCATCAAGCATGGTGCTCATGCATATAGCCCGTGCGATCCCTTCAAGTGAGCGTATCGTGGATGTCTTAAACAGAGAGGTAACGGTTAAGGAAGCTGAAAATGCGCTTACTACACCCATTCAAGGGGCTTTGGACTTTCAAAATGTAAGCTACCGTTATTATGAAACAGCTGAGGATGTCTTGAAAAATATTTCATTTTCGGCGAAAGTAGGGCAAACGGTAGGTCTAATCGGAAAAACAGGAAGCGGAAAATCAACGCTAGTTAAGCTCTTACCACGTTTATTTGATCCGACGTGTGGCGAAATACACTTAGATGGAAAGCCTCTTAAGGAATATGCATTACCAACTTTACGAAAACATATCGGCTTTACTTCTCAAAAAGCACTACTGTTCTCTGGTGCAATTGAAAACAATATTCGTCTTGGGAAGGAAGATGCAACTTTAGAAGAATTACAGCAAGCTCTTAATGCAGCATGTGCCACAGAATTTGTTGCGCGACTTGATAAAGGCTTAGCGCATGAACTTTCACAGGGGGCAACAAATCTCTCTGGCGGTCAAAAGCAGCGACTAGCATTAACGCGTGCACTTGTAAGACAGCCAGCTATTTTAGTGCTGGATGATACAACATCTGCTCTTGATAGCGCCTCTGAAAAACATGTCCAGCAAGCCATTAGCGATCAATATAAAAACACAACAACGTTTATCGTAGCGTCTAAAATTGCCTCTATTCAACAGGCAGACCTCATTTTAGTATTAGAGGACGGTGAGATTGTTGGTCAAGGTACGCATCAACAATTATTACAGAAAAATAATTCCTACCAAGCAATTTACGCTTCACAGCAAAAGGCTGGTGAACAATAATGAGTCAAAATCAACCAAAGCAAATGAGTTTTGGACGTGGACCACGTATGGCAGGACCAGCTGAAAAGGCTAAAAATTCAAAAGCAACGATCAATCGCGTGTGGCAATATGTGAAGCAACAAAAAACAGGGCTTTATTGCTCTATATTTTTTGTTGTGGCCTCTACATTTTTAAGCTTAGCGGGACCGTACTTAATCGGACATATCGTTGACGAATACATTATGAAAAAGGACATCGCTGGAACCATTCGTCTCGGTATTGTACTAGCAGTTATTTTTACAGTAGCGTCTATTTTTACATGGTTACAAACATATGTCATGATTCATGTGGCCATGAAAACCATTCAAACACTGCGTCTTGAACTATTTGAGAAGCTGCAAACGTTAACACTGAGATTTTTTGATCAGCGAGCACTTGGTGATTTAATGAGCCGTGTGACTAATGATATTGATAATTTAAATACGGCACTTGCACAAAGTGTAACACAAATCGTATCGTCACTTTTAACAGTCATTGGTGTTAGTATTGCCATGTTTTCTTTAAGCTGGCAGCTCGCAATTGTTACACTTATCATTATTCCACTAATTGTTTTTACGACGAAGCAAATTGTGAAACGTAGTAGTAAAAACTATGCGGCGCGTCAACGTGATTTAGGAAAGCTTAACGGTTATATTGAGGAAATGATTACGGGAGCGGAGGTTGTGACGCTTTTTGGGAAAGAGCAACAGACCATCGATATGTTCCATCAACAAAATGAAAATCTCCGTAACTCGGCACAGCGCGCAGAAATTACTTCTGGTCTACTAGGTCCAATTAATAACTTTATGAATAACTTAGGCTTAGCTGTTGTCATTGGCACAGGAGCGTTTTTATCGGTAAAAGGTATTGTTTCTGTTGGGGTAATCGCTGCGTTTGTCACATATACACGACAATTTTTCCGTCCGTTAAATCAGCTATCCAATCTTTTAAATACATTCCAGTCGGCAATTGCTGGGGCAGAACGAGTCTTTGAAATTTTAGATGAACCCTCAGAAGTAGCTGATAAAAAGCATGCCATTGATTGTCAAAGTTTAAAAGGGGATGTGGCATTTCAACATGTGTCCTTTAGCTATGTGCCAGAGAAGCCAGTACTGAAAAATATTAGCTTTCATGCCAAGGCGGGTGACACTATTGCACTTGTAGGGCCGACGGGATCAGGGAAAACGACCATTATCAATTTGTTAACTCGTTTTTATGATGTGGATGCAGGTGAAATATTAATTGACGGTCATAACATCGAGGATTATAAAATGGCAACAATTCGTCAAAGAGTAGGTGTCGTACTACAGGATACATATTTATTCTCTGGGACGATTCGTGAAAATATTCGTTTTGGTAAGCTTGACGCTACGGATGCAGAAGTGGAGGAAGCGGCGAAAATTGCTAATGCCCATAATTTTATAAAATATTTACCAGCACAGTATGATACACCTGTACAGGCAGGCGGGGCAAACCTTAGTCAAGGTCAACGACAATTACTTGCTATTGCCCGGGAAATTTTAGAAAATTCCGATATTTTAATTTTGGATGAAGCTACGTCTAGTGTGGATACGCAAACAGAGGTTGATATTCAAAAAGGCCTACAGCATTTGATGCAGGGACGCACAAGCTTTGTCATTGCACACCGCTTAAAAACAATCGAAAATGCCGACCAAATTCTTGTTATTCAACAGGGAGAAATTGTTGAGCAGGGTAATCACCAAGAGCTCATGCAAAAACAAGGTATTTATAGTCATCTACAGCAAAAACTTTTGCTAGAGCAAGTGGAGTAAGATATAGAAGGCGGTCTATTAAAAACTTTTAGACAGCTTTTGGTATAGCAGTTGTGGTAAACTTCTGTAAACGTTATGATGCACTAAAATGTAGAAGGTGAGGCATAAACATGTACGAATTAAAAACGAAAGAAACGGATGACAGTGTTATTGAATTTATAGAAAACGTTGATCATCCTAAGAAACGTGAAGATGCTTACCGACTATTAGATATTTTTGCTGAAGTAACAGGGCATGAAGCGAAAATGTGGGGGCCAAGTATAATCGGATTTGGTAGCTATCATTACAAATATGAATCTGGACATGAAGGCGATGCACCTTTAGTTGGATTTTCTCCTCGAAAGGCTAAAGTCAGTTTATATTTTGCCCCAGGTGACAGTGAGCGAGACCAATTATTACAAGAATTTGGCAAACATACTACAGGAAAAGCTTGTGTTTATATTAATAAACTAGCAGATGTTGATGAGGAAGTATTAAAGTCGCTTATTAAACAATCTGTATCTTTTTTACAAAAAACGTATCCCCAATCATAATTCTCTTCGGGTCAAGGGCTGTCTAAATGGTGTAAAAACTTTTAGACAGCTTTTTTATTTCTTGAAAAAATTTATTAGAAATTTATTTTTAACGTGTATCCTTTCAAGTATCAACTGAGAGGAGAATTGTATGAAAAAACTAGTTAAGAAAATAGGAATCTACTTTATTGCGTTAATGCTACTTGGGCTTGGCGTGATATTTAGCTATCATCAATACAAGTTAAGTAAGGAATCTGATATTTTGGAAAATAAAGGAGTGATTGTAGAGGTCGATCATAACAAAATGAATGTGTATACTGAGGGCGATGGTGAGGACACATATGTATTTATGGCAGGTTCAGGGGTTGCGGCCCCTATTTATGAGATGAAAGGACTTTATAGTAAATTTTCACATGAACATAAGATTGCTGTTGTTGAAAGAGCTGGATATGGATATAGTGATGTCTCTAACGACGAACGAGATATTGATACAATTTTAGCCCAGACAAGAGAAGCGCTTCTGCAAAGTGGTAATAAGCCTCCTTATATACTAGTACCACATTCCATTTCGGGGGTTGAAGCAATTTATTGGGCACAAAAATATCCTGAAGAAATTAAAGGGATTATTGCACTTGATATCAGTTTGCCAAGCCAATATATAGAGCATAAAATGGGAGTAGTCGATTCTTGGACTGTTAAAGGAATGCATCTGTTAACAGAAATGGGCTTACACCGACTAGCACCTTCGAAAGTGTATAATCCAGAAGTAATGAAGCAAAATTTTTTAACGGATGAAGAAAAAGAAATCTATAAAGCACTATCCTTTAAACAATTTTTGAATGATGATATGAAAAATGAGCTATTACATGTATACGATAATAGTATGAAATCAGAAAAGCTTCCAAAACCAAAAGACACTCCTATTTTATTGATTGATGCCATTGCTAAACAACATAAAGATTCCAAATATACGAAGTACAATCGCCAGAAATATGCGGAATTTGCTGAGCAAATACATATAGCAGATGTGAAAGAATTAAGTGGTACCCATAGCATCTATTTGTATAAACCGGATGAGATTTATCATTTTGCTATGGAATTTATGAAACAAACGAATGAAAGGCTGATGGAATGAAAGGATTTACGATTTTAATTGTAGAAGACGATCCGATGATTGGTGATTTGATGCAAAAAATACTACAGCGTGAAGGTTACGATGTTGTATGGAAAACAGATGGGCAAGAAATGATGAGCATTATTCATCAAATTGATTTAGTGATAATGGACATTATGCTCCCAGGGGAAGATGGTTATCAGCTGACAAAGAATATTAAAAGCTTAGGCTTAAATATACCTATTATTTTTCTGTCTGCTCGTAATGATATCGACAGCAAGCTTCAAGGCTTAACGGTTGGAGAAGACTATATGACAAAACCTTTTGACCCTAGAGAGCTGCTATTAAGAATACAGAAAATGCTAACGCAGCAATATGGAACATTTACGCAAATCCAGCATTTGTTAATTGATGGTGAGCATCGTAAAGTTTTTATTAATACGATTCATGATGAAATTTCATTGACTGCGATTGAACGTAAAATCTTCTTTTATTTATTTGACAACAGGGACAGAGTTTTAACAAAGGATCATTTTTTTGACTATTTATGGCCGCTTGAGGATCGAAATCATAATATTATCAATGTTCACATCAAAAAGATCAGAACAAAAATGGATGATCCTTCAGGGTACATCCTTCAAAATATTTACGGAGAAGGGTATCGATTAAATACCTACATAAAGAAATGACATTAAAAACAAAATATCGAATGTTATTATTTTCTGCCATTGTTAGTGTGCCAATCGTCTTGTTAGGAATCAGTGTATCAATGTCCATTATTTATGATGTTGCCTTTAAAACGCGCAATAAAGGCACACCATTCCATGAATCGTTTGCCTATCCAGCCATGCTGATTGTATTTTTTCTGTCATTATGTTTGCTAGCGTTTTTATTTTCGAAATCAATCAATTCATTACTTTCCAAAATTAATATGCTAAACAAAACGATTCGTGACTTAGCAAGCAATGAAAGAACACCAAGTACATTAAAGGTTGGTAGTGAGGATGAAATTGGACAGCTCATTCAGTCTGTGAATATTTTAATTGAGCGAACGACCTATCGGGAATTAGAGCTTAAGCAACAACAGGAGTTGCAAAAAGAGCTCCTACAAAAGCTAAGACACGATATTAATACACCGCTCACTGCGATCCGTTTACAATTATTTTATCTAGAAGACCACTATAAAGATCAACCGAAAATGATAGAGTCTTTAAACGAGCAAATTCAATACATGGCTAACTTAACGAATGAATTTAATGTGCAGTCCTTAGATACAATCGAAAATTCTTATGTTGTGAATGAAGAAGTGCAGCTCACGATATTGTTGGAAACGATGATAAAAAAGTGGAGCTACTTATATCGAATGCATAACATCGAACTAATCTTTCATGCAGACGATACCGATTTAACATGGACGAGCAATGAGCTATGGCTACAACGCTTGTTCGATAATGTGTTTCAAAACACAATGAAACATTCAAAAGCCACAAAACTTGAGGTAACGATTAAAGAAGGCAAGGTTTATATGAGCGATAATGGGATTGGTTTTGAACAGCATCATGCAAGTACGGGTCTAGGGTTAAAAATAATAGAAGATATCACAAGAATATTGACTATTACCTATACGTTACAATCAACTGGTGAAGGAACTTTTTATTGTTTTTCTTTCGCTGAATATCGATAAATTATGAAAGTTAGGCGATAAATTCTAAAATTGTTCCGATAAATCTGTAAATCGTTCCGATAAATTTAAAAATTAGAGCGATAAATCTAAAAACAGTTCCGATAAACTGATAAAGCCCCTATCGAACTAGCTTTGTTCAATAGGGGCTTCCAGTAATGATTCAATAACATTTTTTAGTTGATCAATGGGTGATTGTTTGCTGTCGCTCTTTTTGTAAATAAAGACTGTTTCTATTATGTTGTGGAGCTGCTGTAAATCGTAGTAGTGAATGTTCGTATAGTTATATAAATCAATTAGTTTTGTATTTAACACAGCAATCGAATTGTCTATTTGAAGGAAATCAAGAATACTACTCACCGATTTTATTTCTTTCATCGTAAACGGAACTTGATGCTTTTTCAGCCACTCGGACATCGCGCGTGAATACATACATCCTTTACTTAGTACAAGTAATGTAACGGGTGAACGTTCCTCAAAATTAATGATATGTGCATTATTCGATATGACTTCAAATGTTTCGGATGCAATCATGTCATAATTTAAATCAGGATAATGTTTAATAGGGTTACTTGTTAGTGCACAATCCATTTCGGCATTGTGTACTTTTTCATTTAAGGAAGTACTAGATTCTACTGTGAAATCGACATCTAAAGGTATATTATTTGTTTGCAAGCTATTCATAATGGATGCGCCATAAATTTTGATTGTTGTATGGGAAGTGCCAAAGCTAATTTTTGTGTTCGTTTGTGCTGCCCCGATTGCTTGTAAAAATTCATCGTACTCTTCGGTAATCAGCTTTAAAAAGTTTAAATATTGTATGCCTACATCCGTAATTTTTAAGCCTTGCGGTGTACGTTTAAAAACTTCTTGACCAATTTCAGCCTCCATTTTTTTTACCTTAGACGTTAAGGCAGATTGCGTATAATTCGTCATTTCTGCGGATTTACTGAGATTTTGCCTCTCCAAAATTTCAATTTTTAATGCTATTTCTTCTATGTTCATGTTGTCGTTCACACACCTATTAAATTTTTTGATAGCCACTATCATTTTCCTCCATTTTACGCGTTGCTATGGCAAGCGTAAACTCTAGATACATAAAGTTATACTGCTCAAAGGAATCAGTGTAACGGTATTGGAGGAATTTTCATGAATACATATTATAAATGGATCATCGTATTAGTAGCTACGCTTTCCCAAACTGCGGCAACTTTTGTAACGTACGGCATGGGGCCAATTGCTACATTTTATCAAACTGAATGGAATTTATCATCGTTCCAAGCAGGGTTTATTGTTTCAGCTGTTAATATTGGACCCATTTTCTCGATGATTGTCTTTGGCTATTTAATGGATAAGAAAGGGGAAAAACAAATCATCGGATGGGGCTCTATTTTACTAGGGTTCTCAGCTTTACTGCTCATGTTGGCGAATAGCTATACGGTGTTAATCATTTTATTAGTAGTCGTAGGGATATGGTATGGAAGTGCGCAAACAGGAGGTAGCACGGCCATTGTGAAATGGTTTCCGGATAAACATCGAGGGCTGGCGATTGGTATTCGGCAGACAGGTATTCCGATTGGTGGCGCTTTAGCATCAGTTATCCTCACATATATGTACCATCATTATAACCTAACATCGGTGCATCTTGTGCAAGGCTTGGTAGCGATTGCTGGTGGACTAATTTTTTTACTGATCTATCAGGAACCTAAAAATCATATCGCAGCGGTGGCATCATCTGTAACCTTTAAAGAAAAGTTGAGTGCCATTAAAAATAACAAAGAATTATACCCGATTTATATTGTAGGTATCGTCATGATGACCTTACAAATGATACTTGTCGCCCATTTTATGAGTTATTTACATCAAGAGGGTGATTATTCATTAACTGAGGCTGGGCAGTATTTAAGCCTTGTATTATTAGGAGGAATGATTGGAAGAGTAGCTATTGCCTGGATCAGTGATCAATTTTTTGCACAGAAGCGGGAGCATTTATTAATCATGGTGATGGCGAGTGCAGTTATTTTCACAGTTCTATTGCCTTTTATCCTGCAGGAGAAAATATTAATGCTACTATTCTGCTTTTTATTAGGCTTTGTAGCGCTTGGCTGGTATTCATTGTATATTGCCTGTGTGACAGAGCGATCAAATCCACATTATGTCGCTCTAACTGTAAGTGCAGCCTTGACGTTAAATCAACTATTTATTGTGATTGCCCCTTCATTATTTGGCTTCATGGTAACGGTTTTTTCAAGCTATCAATTGGCGATGGACATTGTCGCGATCTTTATAGCGCTAGGTGCAGTTAATTTATTTAGATCTTTAAAAAGGTGAATTTTGTTCTATTTCCTAAAATAGGATAAAATTATTTGAAAAGGCATGAATTCTGCAAACGGAGGAGCGCAATGATGAATAAAGAAAAAAGTTCGATTTGGATTGATGCAAGTATTGCTACAGTTTGGCAAGCAATTACGGATGAAGAGCAGCTGTCGCAATGGTACGCCCCAGGTTCAACATGGAAGATCCCTAAATTAGAGGCTGGTGAAAAAATAACTTTCACATTAATGCCGAATGCACATAATCAGCTCTCCGAAGAATTACCGATGATGTTAACGATACAACAAGTCCTTCCGAATCGGGAGTTTTCGTTTTACTTAGAAGTGCCAGAAACAGTCATTGCTATTGTCCTGAAGGAAGAACAAAATGGCACCACCGCAACTTTTAATATGAGCGGCTATGAGGCTTCTCTTACTAATTTGAAGGCGTTAGTAGAGGAAAAAAATATACCCAAATTTTAAAAATGAACCCTGTATGAAGGCAAATGTGTCACAATACAGGGTTCATTTTTGTTGGGTCATATTCATGAGAAAAGTCCTCACTACGTCTTAGGTCGTAGATGAATTTAAAGCTGAGGGGCGTATTTATAAATTGGTATTTTGATACAATTTAATGAGTGGTATATTATACGGTAGGAGGAATTATTTTGAAAAAGTTTTTTGGTTTTGGATTAGTCATAAGTGCTTCATTATTTGTTTTATCAGGCTGCAACTCAGTCATACCAGGTAAAACTAAAGATGAAACAATCTTAGTTGAAAAGGATAAAGCAGAGAAATTAGATGTTGAAATACAATTTGGTGTTGGAGAAATTACGGTTAAAAAAGGTGCTAAAGATTGGGTTGAGGGTACGGCTCAATATAACATTAATAAACTGGCACCAAAAGTTGAATATGACTTACGCGGCAAGACAGGAGAAGTGGTGATTGACCAAAAAGGTTCCACGAAGGTGCGTTTGGGAAAAATAAAAAATACATGGGATATCGAATTGAATGAAGATATTCCAATGGATCTTTTCGTTGAAACAGGTGCCTCGGATGCAGAACTTGATTTACAAGGTCTTCAGTTGGAAAAATTAGAGATTGAAACAGGCGTTGGCGATCTCACTGTGAATTTAGGTGGAGATTGGAAAAAAAGCTTCAAAGCGAACATTGAAACAGGTGTTGGTCAAACTACAGTCATTTTACCATCAGAGGTTGGGGTAAAGCTGACAACAGAAAAAGGCATCGGCTCTTCCAATATAGAAGATTTTATTTCAAAAGGGAATGGCGTGTATGTCAATGAAGCATATGAAAAAGCAGATGTAGTGCTAGAATTGCACTCGGAAATCGGTGTAGGCGATATTTCTTTTGAATTGGATAAATAATGAAAAGTTAAGTAGGCTACTTTGGATGAAGTAGTCTATTTTTTTGTTCTATAATATTTGGCGAGTACTAGTGATGGATAAAAGGGTCGAAGTAGCGGATAGAGAAGCCAGAGTGCCGGATAAAAGCGGAAGAAGCGGATAAAAGAGTCAAAGCTACCGATAGAAAAACAGAAGATGCGGATAGAAGAGTCAAAGCGCCGGAACGATTATGGAAACTTTACATTGTACCTTATTTCAACATTGGAGGTAGGACCGCTTTGTTCTATAAAAAAAGAAATATTTAAAAGTGAAACCTTTTGATAGGGTTATTTACTCTAAGTATTGAAAGGAGGAAACAGCATGGAACATGATCTATCTATCGTCAAACAGGCTATTGCAGGGAATAAGGAAGCGTTTGAGCAGCTACTCATTTTAGAGGAAGAAAAACTATTTTATACTGCGCTTTCTTATGTTGGCCAAAAAGAGGATGCACTGGATGCGATTCAAGAGGCAGCGTGTAAAGCCTATGTAACCGTTCACCAGTTAAAGCATCCAGAATTTTTTTCCACATGGCTGTTTCGCATTTTAATTAATGAGTGCTACCGATTACTTAAAAAAGGGCAAAAAATCATTCCTTATGAAGAAAGTGAATTATTAAATCGTTTACAAGAGCAAGAAAATGTCACGGGTAATCCTATTGATTTATCGGAAGCTATACAGCACCTCAATCATTCTCAACAAATGGCCATCATCTTATTTTATTATCACGATTTACCGATTAAAGAAATTTCAGAAATAATGGAAAAGCCAGTAAGCACGATTAAAACGTATTTGCATCGTGGAAAAAAACAGTTGAAGCGAGAATTAGAAAGGAGTGCAACGTTCAATGAAAAAGTCATTTAATGTAAACGGACCCCTTCCAGAATTCCCAAGAGATGAGGTGCGAGGAGCGATTGCTAAAGGAATACAACAAGCAGAGGAGCAAACAAATATGAGTCAGCCACCTGTACAAATGAAAAGAAAAAGCAAACGTAAACCATTATTATATATAGCAAGCACGGCAGCCGCATTTAGTATAATGATAGGTTCTGCAGCCTATGTATCACCAACCTTCGCAAGCACTTTATCGCAGCTACCGATTGTTGGGTCGGTATTTAGTAACTCTGGCTTACTTGGGCTAAAACAAGCTAGCGAACAAGGGTTAACAAGCACGATTAGAGAAAAGCAGACCATTAACGGTATTTCCGTAACTGTAGATGAAGTACTATATGATGAATCAAATATTACGGTAGGCATTACAATTGATTCTGAAAAGGAATTAAGTGGTTATTACTTCGGGGCAGGACCGAACTTTACTATTAATGGTAAAAACCCTAAAGTGAGTTCTGGTGGCTATGGTGAAAAAGTTGTAAGTTCAACGGTCCGTACAGGCATCGCAAGATTTAACGTGAAGGAGGACATGCCGGATTCCTTTGATATGGGCTTAACGTTAGAAGGGAAAGAAGGGGAAAAATGGGAATTTACAGTTCCTGTTAAAAAGATTACGAATACTATTGATTTTCCAGTTCATCATCAGCAACAAGTAGATGGCATTCAACTGGATGTGTCCAAAATTTCATTAAGTCCATCAGGTATAGCTCTTGATTATAAAGCTTCTGAAAAAGGCACAATTGATAATCCACAAGTAGGTGCATCGCATATAGAATTCCATATTACCGATGAGAATGGCAAGGAAATTACATCGCATTCTGGTGGGACAGAAGGTCATTTCGATAATGGCCTATGGAACTTTAGTAGCACAAAATCCTTTGACCCGATTTCAAAAGATGTTCGTAAATTAATTATTACCCCGTATTTAATGCTTCCATCAGGCGGTGGGGGTGTTCAAATTGATAGTGCTGGGGTAGAAACGAAAATTCCTTTCGATAAATCATCTTTAAAAGAAGTGAAGTTCCAACCATTCACAGTAGAAATCCCTTCCCAACAAAAATAATGAAAAAAGCGTCAAATACAATCTTTGTATTTGGCGCTTATTTTATGGTAGCTTTAAGGAAGCATGAGTATTGAAGGAGCGAAGGTATTGAAAATTTATACATATCAGCAACCAGCGGCGATCGAGTCAACAGAAAAGGTAGCAGTATTAAATGAAGCGGGGGAAGTAACCTTTACTGTTCAACGTGTATATTCAAACGCACTGAAAAAAGCATTCGACCGCTCAATGGACTATCGTTATTTTGTACGTTTCGATGTCAGTGATGTCGCTGGTCAGCCTCTTTTCACCTGTAAAAAGGTGTCGCGTCGTGGGCGAGTGCATTTCAAAGGCAAGGATTTCATCACAGGGAAGGACTATATGATTGCTTATGATGGCTGGCAAATTATGATCCCAGATTTAATCATTACAGATGGTGTCCAAAAAATAAATCTGAACAAAGAGATGGAGGACTGGTCCATATTCTCTCTAGACGATCAACCCATTGCGCGCTGGCAGGCCATTTTTCAGGAGACTCATTTTGAAATTACCCTGCAAATCGAAGACAACAGCCCGATACAGCATGAAGCCTTTTTTATTGCGATTGGACAGGCCGTGTTGTTTGTGGGCGCGTAATATGTCGATAAATTTGAAAAGTAGTGCGATAAATTCAAAAAAGTTTTCGATAAACTGAATAATTAGAGCGATAAATCTTTGTAATAAAATTTGGAGCTAATCTAAAGAGCATGTTTTGAAAAAATTAATCAAAACATGCTCTTATTGAATGTGGCAAATCAGGTCATTTCGATTTGAAGCGCCAACAGCTGGTCCAATGCTTCTTTTAATGGTGCTTGTGCCTTTTGGGTTTCTTCTACAAGATTTTCTATGCTCTCAAAAATCCTACACAGTACCATTTCGCATTCATAAATTTCTTTGTCTTTCAGCGCCTCGAATAGCGCCCCGGCAAGCTCAAGGCTGTCGATGATCAGATTTTTGACCAGCGTGCCTTCATCAATCCCTCCCTGCAATATAGAAACAATCACTGGCATAAGCTCTTTCTTTACGCCATGCGCCTCAATAAACGCCTCTGCATAGCCATCCTGCGCTAACTGATGCTCTGTATCTACTAGTTCCATATAACGGCAGACTAGCGGAAAATAATCTTCGCTGTACAAGCCAAGCCCCATTACTGCATATGTGCCCGGCATGACCGATTCCTCGCTCGGCTCTACATCCTCGTACCATGCGTACTCTTCCATAGCTGTATCCGCATATTCTGCAAGCTTCGGGAACAAAGCAGGGTAGCTAAGCGCATTGGCAAAAAACTGATGTAGCTCGGACCTAGCCAATTCCTTCAAAGGAAGGAAGTTCTTTTGGCTACTCTCCAGCTTTAGCTGATAACTTTTGGAAAACCCTTGCTTCAAAAGGTCAATAATATAATCCAACGCTTCTTTATAAGCAAGTTCTTCTTCGGAAAGAATCCGAATTTCTATCGTTTGTGTAATATCGTTATTTCTTCCTTCTATCAGCTCTCCTCGATATGTACGAGCAAATTTTCCGCTACCATTTTTCAAATAATCTGCAGCTTTCTTAGACCCCAATTGTACCGCAAGTTCCATATATTCCTGCGGGATATCGGTCTCTGTAAATCCAATTTGCAATGCCACATAAAGAAAGAAATCCATTTCTCTAGCATCTACGGAAGGATGATCCTCTTTCAAAGTCCAAATCATTCCATAATCATCGGATCTGGTAAAATGCTGCGGTAAAAAGTAATTATTCACCCATTTTTTTAACGCCAAAGTATAACGGCTAATCAAACCATTTTTGAGCTCTTGCTTAGTAGTCAGCTTGTCGGAGAGACGACGAACCAAAGGATCAATTACTTCCACGTCTTGTTTCATCAAATCAGGATTGCCTAAATGATAGGCGAAAAAGAAAACGTCTTTCTCTTCAGGTAACACGGGCGAATCAGGAAGAATCCTCGTCTGAATAAAATGATCCAGCGTCTTTTGGAGTTGGTTCAACTTGGGCTCATTCAACAGTTGTTTGTTAAGCGTTAATTTCGAATTCTCCCACTCAAACTCAAATACAACTTCAAACTTGTAATCAAAGAAACGAGGTCCCAGTTCCTCTGAGCGGAACAGATCATCCACAAGCCCGCACAAAGCAGGAAAGAACTCCTCAGTCAGAAGTTCATCAGTCAACTCCATGATGTAAGTATCCGCTTCCAATTTATACGAGCTGGAGTATGACAACTTGGAGAAATCGATATGAATTTTACCTTTAGCCCAGGTAAACTTGCCTTTTCTCCACGTCACTCGGAGGTAATTGTGAACTCCAACTTGCAAATTACTTCCATCCTTAATCTCATTAATCCTTTTGCTTTCTTGTGCGTAAATTGTAGTGATTTCCTTCCATACCTTATTCAGAAAAGCATCCACAGCTTGATTCAAAGGTCTCTCCTCCTAATATCACATTCTAGTTGCTCAGTTAGTTAATATAAGTAAAAGGTGTAGTGTACCTACTCTATAGTTTCAACTTAAATATATTTTACATAATTTTACACTAAAAGCGAACAACTTTTTTACTAATCGGATCCGTTCGTTTAGTTCAAGTTCAAAAATTTATATTCTTCACAGTCAGGTTCGCATAAATCTCCAATAAAAAGAGATCTATAGAGGTTAGATAATTTTAATTAAACCCTTTCTTTGGCGGGCTACTTTCGACTAGTAGACTTGGCAAATTGTCATTTCTATTCAATTATTATTATTTTATTGAAATTTAATGGGTAAATCCTAATTTATGGTGATTAATCAATTTACTGCTATAATAGTATAAATCGATTTTCAAATGGAGGTAGGATGTATCCAGTGATTAAAAGAATAGTAGTAGCTGTTGCTTTCATGATATTGATTTTCGCAGGGTATAGTTTTTCTATTAATAAAGAGCGATCGATTGAAAGTGAATTTTCAATGAATCTTTTTGAAGAACAAATTAGAAGCATCGATATCGTAAGCACTCAAAATGACGAGGTAAAAATTATTTCTCTAAAGGAAGAAAAAGAGGTTCATGACTATCTTACACTATTATCAGATAGTAGATTTACAAAAAAAGACATAAGCTACAAGGATAATAAGGAAGATATTCAATCTTATGATGTCAGTCTTACAAGCTATAAAAGAGGAACAACTTTTCATTTAACGGTTGATCAGGCTGGAGGATTTCACTTTGTAGCAGGTGGCAAAATGAAAAACAGCGGGAAAAACTATCGTTTAGTAGACCAGCTGCTATTTGAAGCAACTGCTAAGATAATGAAAGAAAATATGACTGAATAGTGCTTTCCATCGAGGAGGGAAGAAAGCGTGAAGAAAAACCCAATTTATGTGGAGATAGAGATAAATGCACCCATAGAGGAAGCATGGACGTATACGCAAAATCCAAAGCTACACGAGCAATGGGATTTACGTTTTACCTCTATTACATATATGGAGAAAAATTCACCAGAAGAGCCTCAGCGTTTTACTTATGAAACGAAGGTAATGCCAGGCTTAACAGTTAGTGGATGGGGAGAAAGTAAGGGTGAGCATCAGAAGGGAAATGGTAGCAAAACATCGTCATTACACTTTGGCACGCCTCAAAAAATATCACCGATTGCAGAAGGGAAAGGGTACTGGCGGTATATTCCTCATGACAAGGGACTTACATTTTTAACACAGTATGACTACGATGTTCGCTATGGAAAACTAGGAAAGTTATTTGATAGAGTGTTTCGTCCAATAATGGGCTGGGCAACAGCTCTTAGCTTCGATGTCTTAAAAAGATGGCTTGAAAAGGGAGAAAATCCTTCTTCTCAGTATCGTCGCTTTTTTTTAACAATCCTGATCAGTGTCTTATTTTGTTTTGTGTGGTTGTACCATGGATTTGTGCCGAAAGTTATGGTGCAGCATCCTACTGAAGTGATGATGATTGAGGAATTACTTGGTGGGGAGAACAGCCATGTTAGTCAAATTGTAAAATGGATTGGCATTGCAGAGATGATCTTTGCACTTTTTTGGCTGTTACCTCGAGGGAAGCGTTTCTTGTTTGGAGCTCAAATTTTACTATTTCCGCTATTAACATTGGGGGCCATTTTAGCAGATAAAACGATTGCTACTGCTCCGTTCAATCCAGTGACATTTAATCTAGCATTATGGGTATTGTCCATGATTGGCTTTGTTCTTTGTCAAGATATGCCGAGTGCCAAAAGCTGTAAACGAAAGCGGGGGAAGTAACATGACGATTTATCAAACTTTGTTGGGCGAGGATTTTAGACGCCTTCATCCAATGCTTCAGAGGCGTTATACATTACCAGTCGATCAACCTTTTTATGCTACGGGTGTGATGCGCAAAATTGAGTCTGGTGCAAAGTGGCTACGTCCCTTTTATGCGATCGCTACAAAAACGAGATTTTTGTTTCCTGAATCAGGTGAGGATGTTCCGTTTTCAATTTGTAATACTTGTCGAACATTGCCAAGTGGGGAACATGAAGTGTTATGGGAGCGTACCTTCTATTTTTCTAACAAAACAAGACATTTTGATGCGAGGATGACAATTGAACCAGTTCAAAAAATAGTGAAGGACTATCTAGGTTCACCAGCTCTTTTTTATTCAGACTTACATTTTGCGGTGACAAGTGAGGGACGATTAGTTATTCGCTCCGGTGTTCAACGATTTGTAGTCTCGAAATTAGAATGTTCGATACCCAATATTTTGGAGGGACGAGTTGTTGTCGAGGAAGGATTTGATGATAGCAGGAATGTCTTTACGATTCATGTGTCCATTCATAATCCGTTGATTGGGAGGCTGATGATGTATGCTGGCGAATTTACGCAACAATCTAGGTAGCCCCGTAGTACTTTTAGGATTTGTGCTGACGGTCGTTTGTTTTGTCTTTAGTGTTCAACCTAATTATATGTTGTTACTTACAGTTGCTCAGCTGATCTTCGTTCCTGCGATGGTGAAAATGGTCATAGACATAAGCAAAGTCGGCGATTCTATTGTTGTCGTAATGATGCTTGCTGTTACGATGCTCCACTGGTGGTCTGAAGGTTGGGTGGCAATCGCTCTAGCACTGATCTATGTTCTTTATACTGCGTTTATAGCTGTGCAAGGCGTTAAGAGATTTTTACAGCGAGGCTTTACCAATATGGCAGAAATTTCGATTGATGTTGGACTAATCTACCTATTTATTGGGGGACTATGGTTTTTCGCTTATATCGCAAATATTGATACAGGTTTTTCATCATTGATCACGTGGTTAACAGCTATTCATTTTCATTACTCAGCTTGTCTATTAGCGATTTCGATTGGTCTTTTTGGACGTATTCATAAGGGCAGCTGCTACAATGTGGTCGTTGTCATTTTAGTAACAGGTCCGCTTCTTGTTGCACTCGGTATCACGTTTTCTACGATACTAGAAATTATTTCAGTGGTACTTTATATAGTGGCTATTTACTGTTTATTTTTCCTTGCTCTAAAAACGAAACTTCCTCGTCAACAAAGCTTGCTATTACTAATTTCCTACGGTGCTTTATGTATCACGATATTATGGTCGTTTATGTATGCATTTAGTAATCTTGTAGGTAATTCCTATGTAGGGATACCAGAAATGCTAAAATTTCATGGAATTATGAATGGTGTTTTCTTCGGTGGAGTAGGGGTTCTGGCTTGGGCTTTAGCAATACCAGACACTACACACCAACCATTTCATTTTCCAGTTAGCCAAATTCGGGGGAAATTGCAAGACCAAAGTGATCCGCATCCAGGTTTAGTCGATGCGCTTAGTGACTTTGTTGATACGACAAAGCTACCTTACACGATTCCACATTTTTATGAAGAAACCAGTCAGTATCGTTTGCAGGCCTCTGTACAGTGGAAAACTTGGTTTAAACCGTTTGCGTTGATTTATCAAGCTATAAGTCGTGTCATGCAACAGCTGAATTTACCCTTTTCTAGTAAGGAAATCGAGATGACAGGTAGGATTGTTAAAGTGGATGAACTGCAAGATGGGCGACTTGCTCCACGTGCTTGGGTTCGTCAAATCGATAAACAAACAGTCTTTGTTGCAATCTATTCTAAGCACACGACAGGGCAAACAACCTATATGAATATTGCGCTACCATTGCCTTTTTCAACAATGATCGGGGTGTTATATTTATACGAGGATCATGGAGAGTTACATTTAACGAGTAATCATGCTGGAGATGCGGGCATTTATTTAGCCATCAATCGTTTTTTATTCAAACTACCTATACAAGAACATTTTACGATTACTGCAAAAAACGAAAAAACGCTAACGGCCGTACATAAAATGCGGATTTTTGGTGTACCTTTTTTACAAATCGACTATCGAATTACACGAAAATAGATAATTTTAAAGGAATCAGCTTGGCTTTACGAGAAGGACCTTTTGGACGCAATAAAGGGGTGATTTGATGTGCTTAACTGAAAGCAAGAAATCCTCACTTTGTTTATATGCAAGCAGTGATTCAACTCGCGGATGAACAAAATATGATTCTTTATTACAGACTTATGCCCTATGTTGTGTTTGCGAAGTATGATGAGGAACTAAGTTTGGGATGGATGATCGTTTTTCTAAAGAAGGGAGCAGCTTACTTTTGAGGCTGTTTCTTTTTTTAGAACGAAAGTCTTGTTAAAAGGGTTTGGAGATAGTTCATCTGTTTAGTAAATTTGGTTTTGGAAGATGCTAGAAAATACATAAAAATTAACTACTTATTTCTTTAACTTTGGGAAAAATTCATAAACCATCCAAGGCCGGTTTGAGAATGGTAAATTAATATTGATAGGCAAAATCACATTTAAATTACATTTGGTAAATAAGGAGATTTTGAAATGAATTTTAAGTCAATTAGTAAAAGAATCGTATTTTCCTTCAGTATTGTAGTAGCGATAGTAGTTTTATACATCGGTTATAATTCTTATGCAGTCATGCAAAGTAACAAAGCAACGGAAAAAATTATTGATGAAGAATTGCAATTACTAATTACAGATTTTGAGGAAGCTCAAACGATAGGGCTAAGAATTGCCGCAGTTAGAGGATATATCCTTTCTGGTGATGACAAGTATAAGGAGATTTTTGAAGATAATGTAAAGCATGCTCAAGAAAATGAAAAAATACGTTTAGCATTGACAGATTCGGAAGAATTCAACAAATATGCTGCAATGGCTAAGGAATGGACCCGCTATGTTAGAGAAGAAGTATTTAATGTTTATGATCAAGGACAATTTGAACTAGCGAAGAAAAATTTAGCTATTGTGAGTGAAGAGGCTACGGAAATACGCGAAGGCTTTGAAGGGTTAGCCGAGGATCGTAAGCAATCGATAAATGCGTTGGGTGCAGACATTATTAAAGCAGGAGAGACTAAGCAGCTTACAGGTATGATCGTAGGTGCTGTGATTGTGATCATTGCAATGATCATTGCATTGTTTAGTGCTCGACTAATTTCAAGACCAATCATCACAGTGACAAAACGTATGCAACAAATTACGGAAGGTGATTTAAGTGAGCCTCCACTTATTGCGAATTCAAAAGATGAGGTAGGGCAACTTACAGAAGCGACTAATACGATGTCGGATATTTTGAATCGTTTATTAAAGCAAATTCAAACAGTATCAACTGACGTAGCTGCGCATAGTGAAGAGCTTATGCAATCTGCCACAGAGGTGAAGACTGGTACGGAACAAATTGTTGATACAGTAAATGAAATTGCGAGTGGTACAGAATTGCAGGCGAGTAACGCATCAGATGTAGCCACAACAATGGCAGAATTCACCCTAAAGATGTCAGATGTCAATAACAGCAGTAAGGATGTTCATCAGTATTCCCAAAACGTCATGGCTTTAACGAAAGAGGGCCAAGGATTAATGGACGCATCCACTGAGCAAATGACATCCATTCATCATATTGTGAAGGATGCTGTTTATAAGGTAGATGAACTAAGTAAACAAACACAGGAAATCTCAAAAATTGTAGCTGTTATACAGGATATTGCTTCGCAAACGAATTTACTAGCGCTCAATGCTGCGATCGAAGCGGCGCGCGCAGGGGAACATGGTAAAGGTTTTGCGGTCGTTGCAGATGAGGTTCGTAAACTTGCTGAACAAGTAGCTGTCTCAGTAGACGATATTACGGGTATTGTTCAAAGAATTCAACAAGATTCTAACATGGTGACATCTTCACTGGAAACTGGCTTTGGAGAAGTTGAAAAAGGTACAACACAAATCGCCGCTACAAATGAAACATTCAGCCAGATTGCAGAGGCTGTTTACTCGATGTCAACGAATATTGACAACATGTCGACGAAGCTAGAAGACGTTGTACAAAATACGATTAATATTCATAAATCAGTGGACGAAATTGCAGCTATATCAGAACAGTCCGCAGCAGGAATTCAAGAAACCTCTGCAACGATTGAACAAGCAGCAAGCTCTATGGATGAAATCAACAATAGTTCAGTAAATTTAGCGGACATGGCGGAAAATTTAAACGAGCTTACGAGAAAGTTTAAATTATAATAATTAAATCTATTAAATAGAATAAAGAAAATCAGTGAAACCAGCAATTGACGAATAAATCGTATAATTGCTGGTTTTATTTTGTTAAGAATGCACTATGTCTCTTATTAAGAGAAAGTAGTAAAAAATTCTTAATTTCATGCGCAATTCGTCGATAGTGCTCGAATGAAAACTAGGTTAAATAGTTTCAATTATGTATGATTTCTTCTGCAATTATACGTGTTGATGTAAAATGTTAAAATTCGACAAAAAAGCTAATATTTTTTATGATAGAATTATAATAAGACAAGCAACGAAATAGTAACTTCAATATAAATTATTATAAAATAATATTAATGGTTTTTAGAGAAGTTAAAATATTATTAAAATTAAATTGATTTTGGATTGATTAATTTCCATGATTTATCCTATAATTAGTATAAAATGTTCATGGAAAGTGGTAATAGTGCATTGTTTTAGAAGTAAGTGTAATGTTTATGAAATAATAATTTTTCGATGAAATTGAGGTGAAAAAAGCATGTTTGGGCTTTCAAAAGAAGAAATTATGTTAATGCTAGAGAAAGTAGATTTAAAAGAGAATCAAAAAAGTGCCATAGCGGAGATCCTTCAGATGAACAATTTGAGAATTGAGCAACAGCTAGCATTTATTATTCATCTAGTGATCGATGAGCGAGAAAAAAATATTTCACATAATACATATTTAAATTAGAAAATGTCGAAGGAATGAGAAAATTGACTTTGACACATAGTATCCGAAATATTTGGATTTATAAGAATTTTTGTTCCTAATAAATGAAAATCACAAGTGTGTAAAGACAAGCACTTGTGATTTTTTTCTATTTATGGCAATTGGCTGTATACATTTTAGGAGTTAGATGGTTATATAGATGAGTTAACTACGAAATGGATATCCAAAAGTTGGTGAAATATGAATAAAGAGTGGGAGCGTCTATTGCTTGCGCATGCAGAAGTCGTTTTCAAATATTTGATAAAAATAGGGGCTACAAAAGAAGATGCAGAGGACGTTGTACAAGAAGCCATCATTAAAACAATAGAGTGTTTGTCTTCCATACAACATGATAATTTACGGGCTTGGTTATTCAAGGTCGCCCTTAATCGTTACTATACGTTGTATAACAAGCAAAAGCGTACAACATTAATCGGTGACGAAGAAATCGAAAAATTAAAGATAGCATTGGATGATGTGGAACAACATTATTTACAAAAAGAGCAAAATGCAAAAATTAATGAAGCCTTGCTTGGGCTACAGTCGACATTTCAGCAATTGCTTTTAATGAAATACGATATGGAATTATCTTATAAAGAGATCGCTGCAATTCTAGCAGTGAGTGAATCGCATGTGAAAACTTATTTACAACGAGCGCGTAAAGCATTTAAAAAACAGTGGGAGGCGTTAGAAGATGGACAATCTTTTTAATACAGAACAGATGACAAAAACTATGAAAAAAGCACAACGGCGCGCAACATGGAAAACGATCTTTATCACGTTTTGCGTCTTAATTGTGACTTTGTCTGCTGGGAAAATAGCTAATGATGCCATTACTAGATTTTTGCAAAGCCATGCACAGGATTCCTTTTATACTTTACATCAAGTAGGAAGGGCGAATGAGTTTATTGGGACAACGAAGAATTACCCAGGCATTTTAGGTGGGGAAATGCATTATAAAACGTTTAAATACATTGAAGGTAAAATCGTTCCTACAGGAGATGACACGTATGGCTACGGTTTTTTACGAGATGAGAAAGTTTATGAAGGTTCTATTTTCCCTCTTCCATTTGGAAAGAGCGGACGTGAACAAGATTTAGATGTTCAGCATTACAATGAACTTGGACAGCGTGAAATGTTGTTTTTCTATCCATTTATAGATTATCAAAAGATGCGAAATGATTTAGCGTTGTTGCCTGAAATGGATGATCATAAAATAATGGAAGTTGCTTTATCGTTTGATAAAGGCTATTCAATGCAGGAAGCGCTTGCGAAACTGCCGAAAGATGTGACTACTTCTTGGTTATGGGTGAAGGATATTAACGTGACAGATGACCATTATGTTAAGATTGCCAAAAGTGATGGAACAGTTGAGAAAGGGGACTATCTTTTGCGTTCAGAAGAAAATGTATATGGCTTTTCACTTTTTAACGCGAACGGTGAGGTAGCAGAGAACCCGGCCGAGCAATTTGTACGTGCAATAAGTAGTGGCACAAGACAGAAATCAAGATTACAAGATGAATATAAACGGTTGGAAAAAGAAATTGGCGGAGCTGATGGGTTGTCAGTAAATGATCTTGTCATTTATGGGGCTGTCGTCACTGGTAATAAGAAGACACTCACAAGCTTACAGGATCTTGATTTTATTAAAGCATCTTCAATCGGAGTTATAACGGATAAATATTAACATCTAAATAAGAGACTATATTTGGTCGAAATCTTAAAAGCGCGAGTAAAAACGTTGATTTCTCGCGCTTTTCTAATGTGAAAAAAATTTTTTTGCTTTGAAAATATACTTCTGTCCCATGCTCTTATGCTTATAATCTTTTTGTAAAGCAAATAATACGATTAGCTTCTGAGAAACCTAGTTTAAGATGGACGGCTAGACTTTCGAGATTTTGTAATTCACAATCACTTGCAAATTCAATACATCCCTTACGTTTAGCCCACTGCTCACAACTCTCGACAAGGAGCTTTGCAAAGCCTTTCTGTCGATTTGGTTCGTTGACAAAGAGTCCTTCTAAATAGCCGACTGGGCTTGAGTGGGTACCTTCCACATAATCTGTTCGGAGTTGACATTGTGCAAAACCGACTGCTTCATCATCCTCATAGGCAAGGTAGATCGTAGCATTTTCAGCATGAATTAGTTGCGCCATTTCCTCGCTAAATTCTTCTAACGTATGATTTGGCCAAAGTTGTAGTGCTAATAATGCGGCTGTTTGTACATCTTCTATGACGGCTTGTTTAATCATATAAAGTCTCCTTCTTCAATGAAATGGTAAAAATTGAAACTTTTTATTATTCAGAACGTAAAAAGAAATAAGATATAAAATACAGGGAGGTTAGTACTTCTATTATCTATATTAGGAATGAATTTGAGTGAAAGCAATTACTTTCGCATTTTTACGAAGATTCACTGCTTTAAAAGGTAAGGTGCTAAATTGGATGAACACCTAACAATGCAAGCGACACAAGACACCTTAATTGTTAGTTCACAGCAAATTTTTGAAAGGAAGATGGAAAGGGGGAAAACCATAATGACAATTTTACAAAAACTGATACAGCAAGCTAAAAAACCAAAAGGATTCGTAGGGTCATTGATGCTACGAATAATGAATAAGGCACACAAAGGTATGAACACTTGGCTAATGCGTCAAGAAGTTATTAAAGATGGCGATACAGTATTGGATATTGGATGTGGAGGAGGGAATACACTTCGATCATTATCGAAAATGAATCCAAGTGGTACAATTTATGGTATAGATTTTTCTGCGCAGGCTGTGCAAGAATCTATTAAAACAAATGAAACAGATGTAGCAAATGGAAAAGTGATCGTGACGCAAGCAAGTGTTTCAAGCATTCCGTACACGGATAAGTTTTTCGATACGATTACAGCCTTCCAAACACATTATTTTTGGCCAGACTTAGCAAATGATGTAAAAGAAGTATTTAGAGTGTTGAAGGACGGGGGTAGATTCATCATTATTTCGGAGCTCTATAAAATTAATTATCATATGAAAGCGTATAAAACAAAACCTGAGATACAGCAGTTATTTGAAAGTGTTGGGTTTCAAACCGTTACAATACAGGAAAACACACAAAAAGGATGGCTTTGTATTACAGGGCTTAAATAATACATAAAAATGGGGGATATATAAATGAAAAGATGTGAATGGGTCAAGCTAGATGAGCCTTTATATGTTGAGTATCATGACAAGGAATGGGGAAAACCGGCCTATGATGATCGGCATTTATTTGAAATGCTCTGTCTAGAAGGGGCACAGGCTGGACTTAGCTGGTGGACGATCTTACAAAAGAGAGAGGGCTACCGGGCTGCTTTCGACCAATTTGATGTTTCGAAAATTGTTCTCTATACAGAGGACAAGCTACAGGAGCTTAGTCAAGATTCTCGTATCGTGCGTAATAAATTAAAAATTGCCAGTGTTGTGACGAATGCCCAAGCTTTTCTACGAATACAAGAGGAGTATGGTTCGTTCTCTGAATATATTTGGGGCTTTGTGGATCATCAGCCGATCATCAATGAATGGTCGTCAATTGCTGATGTGCCTGTCACGACGGAAATTAGTGAACGGATGAGCAAGCAATTGAAAAAAGACGGCTTTAAATTTGTTGGTAGTACTATTTGCTATTCATTTATGCAGGCCATAGGTATGGTTAATGATCATGTCGTTGATTGTATTTGTCGCAGTGAGGGATTAGTTGATGAAAATCATTGACATCAAGTCACAGTTGGTGAGACAGGCAACGATCTTTGAAACAGGTGGGATTAGACCTACACATGACTTACTAGAAAGTTGGATTGGCTATGTAGGGTGGTCGTTACGACAGGAACAGTGGCCAGAAGGATTTCAGCCACTTGCTACTTTATTTTTAAAGGAACTGCCATTTGTACCAGCATCACTGCAACATTTTAAACTGCTAACGATATTTATTAAAGAAGAAATATTTGATCACCTTATAGAAGATGATCTTAGCCGTTTTTTTGAAATAAGAGCATATACATCTCTAGAAGGGTTAATCCAGCAAAATTGGAAGCATGAACATATTCGTGCTTTCCCACTTATTCCAAAGCATATTGATAATGATTATCCAGCATGGGATGGGGGAGGGATTCCATCCGATATGGAGGATGAAATTTTGAGTCTAGAGCATGAGGAACATATTGAGTATTTCGATGATATCGTAGAGGAAATATACGCAATTCATAAAATAGGTGGCTATCCAGCTTTTTGCCAAAGTGGTTATGATTTCGGTGAGGAGTTTCCATTTGTATTCCAAATTGCCTCAGACGAAAAGGCATATTTTAATATCGTCGATAATGGCAATTTCTATTTCTTTTTTAATCCAGAGCTAAATGAGTGGCGAGTTTATTGTGATTTTTATTAGCAGTAAAATCATTTCTCCTTCACAGCTAGCAGCGTCAATTCAAAGGTCATAAATACGGCATTCTCAACAATAACTTGATAAATAGACATGTAGCGAATCACCAAAAAAGTGACAGCAATAACAGTAGCAAAAAACGCTAATAAAATTTTTCTTATTTATGCTGTTAAGGCTTGAGGGCACTTCCTACTATGTGTCCTTGATAGGATTGAGGCTACGGAAGAGTGAAATGAGGGCGCATCGTTCTTATTAATTGATCTCATGAAGAGGAGGAATGAAGATGAGTCGGCACATACCAGAAAGAAACGGAACAAAGAAGGTGAAAAGAATGGAAAGTAAAACAGTGGTAAAAAACGGTATTGGTTTTGGCTCGGTATTAGCCATTACTATTTCTTGGAGTGTAAATCATTCAATATTATGGGCAATCATTCACGGTTGTTTTAGTTGGTTGTATGTAATCTACTATGCGATAACAAGATAAATTGTGGGTTAACGTGTGAAAATACAAGCAAAGAAGCGGGATAGATGTGAAACCTGATACTATGCAATTGTTTAGAAAAAAATTGCAACATTACATACAATAGTGAATGTATTTTCGTTCATAACTTATAGGCATTTAGCATAAATAACTAAGTGCTCTTTTTTCAAAGAAAAGCTCCTATTATGAATGAAAGTTCACTTACATCATTGCATGTATCGTAGAAGAAAGGTTGATCGGATGACACATCAAGTAACCGCCACAAGCAATATTAATTTTAATGCTTCAGGCGTTGATGAAATATTACAAAATGTAGCTTTTATATTATCTACTTTCGTAATACCTTGCCCGTTATACAGAGATTTTGGTTTTAGACTAGATACTCTCCCGCCTTTTCAGCTTGCAAAAAGACGTAATACCGCACGCCTTATTGAAAGCATTCAACGTTTCGAGCCACGAGCTGTAGTAGTAGATGTAGATTACCTTGGAGATACTTTTGTAGGAAAATTAGAACCAGTTGTGAAAGTAATTGTAAATGAATGAAATTACAAAAAATTGCCAGGCTATTTAACGGTTAGCCTGGCAAAATATAAGTAGATAAGTTGTCAAAAAAAAATAGTTATTGCTTTGGTCTTAGAGCTTTTTGTATTGATCGAACAATATGCATTTGCGTTAGAATGCTAGGATTAATTATGCAGCTCTTCTGATTGCATCAACTTTTTGGCAATCAATAGTAAGAGTAGTGTAAGCATTACCTACTTCTTCTAGGAAGTATGCACAACAATTTTTGGGATTAAAGGATAAGAAAATTAGACCTAAGAATCTACCACCGCCAGTTAAGAAAACATCTACATGTCTACCTGGCTCTAAATGTCTTAAGAAATCACATGCGCAACCTTTACAGTGATGGTGTTCAGACTTTTCTTCATGACAATGACATTTCTCGTGTTTCATTTCATGTTCACGTTCGCATTTGCATTTATCATGTTCGTGTTCCCACTTGCATTTGTCATGCTTACGTTTACATTCGCACTTGCACTCTAACTTCTCGTGTTCCTGCTGCCATTTGTCGTGCCAACTACCACAATGGCATTTCTTATGATCCCAGTTCATGTGTTTTCCATATCTATTATCTTGCATATTTTAGTCTCCTTTTAGATTAGTTTTGTTGTATTGGTAGCGCTAACCTTTACACTTATAATCTATGTTTGAAAAATGTAAGGAGATTGGTAAGATGCCCCTGAGTCAGAATAAAAATAATTTTTTTCTAGAAATATGAATAGCTCAATATATATAAATGTTAGAAAAAGATAATTTTTAGAGATGGATAGATAGACTTTCGCCTGAAAAAATGTTTCTGAAGAAATAATGGTCATCAAGAATATACAAGAATAAAAACAACTTGCATGTTGTAACATTGTATAAAATATATAGTATGGAGCGGAAAAATAAGATTATTTATTTTGAAAAAATATGAAATGGAGAGAATAAATGGGAAGATTAATAAAAGGCATTTTTATTTTATTTTCCTTGATATTAATGACTGCAGCATTAATAAAGTATAATCAACCTTCATTTGAACATACCATGCAAAAAAATCCCGACCTAGTTTACGCTGAAGAAATTGGTGGGAAATTACAACAAACGAAGTTTACGCAAAAAATTATCGTAGCATTACGAGCGGCAGGTTATTCTCCAGATAGTACGATAGGGTATTTAATTGAATCTCCAAACAACCAAGTAGTAACTATACAATTACATAATTTAGATGAATTTGATAAAAGTACAGAAAGTGAAATTCAATATATCGTCAACACGATAGCGAAAAATAATAATCTTCAGATGTTTATCGTTGATGTCAAACTTATTGATGTACATTAACAAATGGCATCAAAATTAGCGCAGTATCGGTAAAGACATCGAAATGGGTACAGAAAATTGTGTGCTATAATCAAAAAAAGAGGTGATCATGCTGAGGATTTTAGTTTTAGGTGCTACCGGGCGCGTTGGTAACCACATTGTTTCCCTAGCGTTACGGGATAAACACATCATTACAGCTGTAGTGCGTAACCCAAATAAGGTAAAAGTAGATAATGAAAATTTGCATATTATACAAGGTAATGTGTTGGAAAAACAAGATATAGAAAATGCCATGAAGAATGTAGATGTTGTGATTAGTGCATTAAACACAGATGGTACAAATACATTAACGAAAAGCATGTCTCTGATTCTGGAAGCAATGAATAAAATGAATGTGAAAAGAATAATAACTGTTGGAACGGCTGGTATTCTACAAAGTCGGCTGATGCCAAGTATCCTACGTTACCAATCGAGTGAATCAAAAAGAAAAACAACCTTTGCAGCACAGGAACATCATAATGTCTATGAATTATTGAAGAAATCTGACACTGATTGGACAATCGTCTGTCCTACATACTTACCTGATGGTGAATATACCGGCACCTATCGTATCGAACGAAGCTTATTACCTAAAGGTGGGGTAGAAATATCGGTAGCAGATACAGCAGAATTTACCTATCAACAAATTCAGTGCAAGGAATATTTGAAATCGCGTGTTGGGATTGCGTACTGAACCCTAAAGGATAACGATCAAACAGTAAAGACGTCCAATTGACGTCTTTTTTCTTTTCATGTCCATTTCGCCCCATAGACTCAAAAAAAATTAAAGGCCACCTTCAGCGATAGAAAGAGACCTGTTGTAATAAGACTAGATTTAAGGACATAAATAAACTATTGCGTAGCCAAAGTCTTAAAAATTGAGTTGAATCATACTTTTTTCTGCATTTCGATTATTTGCTGATAAATAATATCTTGATAGTTTATGTTTCGCCATAAAGTAATAACATCCAATTCTGCTAGCTCTTGAAGGCAGCTTTGTATTAACTCATATGCGATAAAATAAGCTAATCGGTTAAAGCCAAATCGTTTACCGCCATTAATAGAGAACCATTCCAGGAACACAGCTCTTGCATCGAGCAAAGTTAAATCGTTTAAAAACGCTTCGATAATTCTTTGTTTATTATTTGTAGCAAATGATAACCACTCTAAATCATCTTGAAACGCAAAATACTCATCTTTCCTGGCATTTACCACCTTTATAGAAAAATACGTTGCAATACCTTCCTGTAAAAGCCAAGTGAATGGGCTCTCCCAGTCTACTTTAGCCCAATCAATACCTCTTTTTTCGGATAATAAATGGTGTAAAGAATGCCCAAACTCATGAGCGATAATAATTTTTAAATGGCGGTTTTGAGGGGAAAGTTTCTCTAAACAAAATGCGATTTCTGGAATAATTTGTCGGTAAGTAAAAGCATTACTTCCATATAAACCTACGATCAGGTGTACATCCTTTGTAAATGTGATATTGTACATCCGTTCATAGTTACTAACAATTTCACGAATAAGCTTAGGCATTTTATCTTTTATTTCCATTAATACTGGCATCTTTTCTTGATGTTTTGGGATAGCAGTTTTCATTTTTTCATCTACGTTATGGCAATGATACCGAAAGTATTCTTCAAAATGGCTCGCATGTTTTTCATAATATCCCTTTAAATAATCAATGGTAGGCAAATAGTTTTCGGTGAAATCTGTTACTGTATCATGAATTAACATGTTCGTCTCCCTTCTAGTAAAGCAACCTTCAGATCATGTCTTAACATACTTTTTTTTGCTTAATACTCTTTTGTAGCCTAAAAGTATAAATAATTGAGTATCCATCCGGCGATCCCACCTATGATCCCTACAATAATTAAGGTAAGCCCATGTTTTTCCGCATGATAATCACTTTTTAAAACGATACCCATGCAAACGGCAATAATACCACAAAACAATTGAAAAAAGACAAATGCAAACAAAGCATTAATCCAACCAATTGTTATTAGTAAGGACTTGCAGTTTTTTTCATTTCTCATGAAGATTCCTCTTTTCACAATCATTTGGCTTTATACATACCATTTTATTGGAAAAAGCTCTTTGAGTACATGATATTCTTTGGATATTGTCAGTAACATAAAAAGAGCATTTCGATTTAAAGATTATAGGGTAGCAGGAGAGAAGGCTAAATTCTTGTGTAGATTTTAAACAAAGTTACGACGTTTTAAAAAAGGTCGCTACGCATTTGCTCAAGATAATATATCTGGAGCTTTTTTATTCAATTAATGTACGTAGGTTATTTGAAGAAAGATATTCAAATATGAGGAGTGGTGATTAGATGGATCTAGTATTTATTCGTCACGGTCAAGGTGAACATACATTAGATATTCCAAAAAGCTTACAGATAAAAGACCCTTCATTAACACTTAAAGGGGAGAAACAAGCAAAACTGTTAAGAAATCAATTCCCTTTAACTAATGATGATATTATAATCATTAGTCCTACTAGAAGAACTTTGCGAACAGCATTTATTTGGAGTGAAAATATAGATTGTCGTAAGATTGTAAATCCTTTAGTTTCACCACGATTGTTTCCTTTATTACCTGATAAAAGCACATTGCCTTGTGATAAAATACTCGATTTAGAAATAATCCAAAAAGATTTTCCAACTTTCGAAATTGATATTAATGTCCCCCTAGATTTATGGTCAAATGGAATAAATGTTATGCCAGAAAATAAATTCATAAAAATTGCAGAAGAATTTATTATCAATTGCAAGCTATTACAAAAAGAAAAGATTTATATTGTTTCCCACGATGGTACCATTACTTCTTATCGTCAATTAATTTCAGGTCATAATTTATCCAGAAACGATTTCCCATCAGAAACAGGATGGTTTCAAATTACTTGTTAAACTGACGGGGTGCTTTAAGGATCATCTAATTGATCAAACTTTTTTATGAAAATCTCATACTTAGCTAGATAGATTAACTCCATTTATTGCTTTAATTTCATCTTCAGCTATTTTATCAATAGTACATTTAATGGAATAATATTACCAAGCAAAACTAGATTCCTGTGTTAATATTAGTATTAGATTATAAAAAACACTAAACATGAGTGATAGTGGGAGAGGTTGAGATGATTTATTTGAAGAAAGCAATGACACTTCTGGCTTTCATTTTTATTGGTATTTTTATGATAGGCTCTTTTCCTTCGATTACAAGTGCTTGTTCATGTGCATATTTACCAAGTGTAGAAGAAGAATTTGAAAGTTCAAAAGTCGTATTTAGTGGGAAAGTTGTTGATATAAAAGAGAGACTAAGTTTAAAAGGATATACAACTAAATCAGTTCTTTTTGAGGTAACGAACACCTGGAAGGGTGTTGAACAATCACAAATTATCATTACTACTGGTCAAGGTGGTGGAGATTGTGGATATAATTTTATAAAGGGAGAAGAATATTTGGTTTATGCTAACGAATCAATTATGTACGGGGCAAAATCGCTTGTATCAGCCATTTGTAATCGTACTGATATGTTGAGTTCTTCACAGGAGGACTTGGAGGTACTTGGAGAAGGACAGCCCCCGATTGAAGAAGTTAATTTAAGAGGTAAACATAATAGAAATCATATGTATATTTGGGCTACAGTGGCAGTAGCCATTGGCATTGTTGCGTTTTTCATTTTAAATAAAAGAAAAAGGTTGAATTAGTAGTTGGATAAATGGTTATTGCAGAAAGAATTTTTGAACATTGCGATTTATGGTGATGATTTTGGATTTTGTGGTACCTCTCCAACTGCTGTATAGAGCATGGTTACTTATAGGCTCTACTTGCAATTATTACTTTAATCTCTGGAATTAAGTTAATTACTAAATAGAGAAAATTATCGTTATTCTTATGAAGACTTATTCCATTATCGGGCGCAATTGTGGAAGAAGCGACTCTTATCTTAAAAGCTCTCATTTTGATCAATGTTTTTTCAAAATGATGCCTTTCTTCTGTCATTAAATCAATGTTTGCAGCACCTTCTTAATCAATTTTTTTTTACAAAGTAACAACAAAAGAGTTCAAACATATTTGATATATAAAATATGTTTGAACTCTTTATTTACATATGTTTGAATGTCGTTACCCTAAGATAAATTTGTAATAAAGTTTGTGATTTAAAGATTGTGAAGAAATGTACTTATACTAATATGAACTGGCGGGATCGTTCAACAAGAGTTTGGGAATTAAAACAATAGAAAGAGACCAAAAGGGAGTAATTCCAATTTTAAAATTAATCCACTTCTGCTCTAGATAATTTGCCCTTAATATAGCGGGGGTCTGGCGCACGAATAATTCTATGCCAAGCTGTACTTATTCACGTACTCAGGCTTAGACTAACACTATGTACTTTATTATTTTGACATTTATCAGCATACTTTATTTCAAAGCAAAACCACTTATTTTTATAACCAGTAAGTGGTTTGGTTTTATTGTTGCATTTTTTGCAAACAATATGGCAAACTTAATACGTCTGTACGTGACCTATTTTCACCTAAGGACATAAGCATCTTTACGAAATATTTGTTATGTCTTGAGTTAAGTACGCCATTTGTGGAGGATGCTATTTTTAAATACTATTGTTTAGACGTTAACATTTTGGAGGTAGGAAAATTGAGTAAAAGGAGATCGGTTGGATTAGAGTTGCGTACATTGTCGCTTTTAATGAGAAGACAATTGGATCAAACCACATGTACTACATTACCGGAAAAAGATAACCTTACTGCCATGCACGGTTGGACGATTAGTTATCTTTGCAAAAACCAAGATAAAGATGTGTTTCAAAAGGATTTTGAAAGAGCATTTTCTATTCGTAAATCAACAGCGTCTAGAATACTAAAATCCATGGAAAGTAATGGTTTGATTACAAGGCAATCAGTTCCTTACGATACAAGACTAAAAAAAATTGTCTTAACAGAAGAAGCGCTGAGAATATATGACGGTATCGAAACTCGTAGAGCAATACTTGAACAAAAATTACTAACAGATATCCCGGAAGAGAAACTTGAAGTTTTTTTTGAAGTGATGGATGCTATGAAAGAGAATATTGAATCTTGAAGAAGATGCTATTTTGATGTTTTTATTACTATATAGTTAGCACGCTAACTATATAAGGAGGACTGCAAATATGTTGAAAATATTTAAATACTTAAAACCAAAAGAATGGACGCTAATCGTTGCCAGCATTGTGTTCATTGTAGGGCAAGTTTGGCTGGATTTGAAGTTGCCGGATTATATGTCTAAAATTACGACACTTGTCCAAACAGAGGGCAGTAAAACGAGCGAGATATGGTCAGCTGGAGGGAAGATGCTTTTATGTGCCCTTGGCAGTATGATATTGGCTGTCATTGTGGGTTATTTTGCGGCAAAGGTAGCAACGTCTCTTTCAAAGGAATTGCGAAAAGGAGTATTTGAAAAAACTTTATCTTTCTCTATGGAGGAGATTAATGGTTTTTCAATCGCAAGTCTTATTACTCGTTCTACAAATGATATTACGCAAATACAGCAAACCGTTGCAATGGGTCTTCAAGTTATGATCAAGGCTCCTATCCTTGCAACGTGGGCTATTTTGAAGATTATGGGGAAAAGTTGGGAGTGGTCAGCGGCAACAGGAGTAGCTGTCATTGTTTTACTTATTTTGATAGGTAACCTGATTATCTTTGTGCTACCGAAATTTAAAGTCGTTCAAAAACTGACAGATAATCTTAATCGAGTAACAAGAGAAGGTTTAACTGGTATTCGTGTTGTTCATGCTTATAACGCACAAGGGTATCAGGAAGAGAAATTTGAACAAGTAAATAAAAACTTAACTGATACGAATCTTTTTGTGAATCGCCTTATGGCCCTTATGCAGCCGGGGATGGGTCTGATTATGTCAGGTTTAACTCTTTCAATTTATTGGATTGGAGCGCATTTAATTAATAATGCAGCGAGTATGGATAGAATCGGTAAGTTTAGTGATATGGTCGTATTTTCATCTTATGCAATGCAGGTAGTGATGGCATTTATGCTATTATCAATGACATTCATTTTGCTACCGAGAGCAGCAGTATCTGTAGCACGAATTAATGAAGTACTAAATACACCTCAGACAATTATTGATGGAGAAATAAAATCGTCGCCTAAAGGAATCGAAGGTGAAATCGAACTGCGTAATGTTAGTTTTAAATATCCTGATGCAGAAGACTATGTTTTAAAGGATATTAGCTTTACAGCACATAATGGCGAAACTGTCGCTTTTATCGGTTCTACGGGTAGTGGTAAGAGTACGTTAATTAATTTAATCCCAAGATTTTACGATGCTACGGAGGGTGAGGTATTAGTCGACGGAATCAATGTGAAAGAATACGCACATGAAGCTCTTTATAATAAGCTTGGGTACGTTTCACAAAAAGCCGTATTATTTTCAGGTACGGTAAAATCTAATGTTGCCTACGGTGAAAACGGCCAGACCCCTTCAACAGATGAGGAAATCAAAAAAGCAGTGGAAATTGCCCAAGGTAAGGAATTTGTGGAGACAATGGAAGGCGAATATGAAGCGGCTATTGCCCAAGGCGGTACAAATCTTTCGGGAGGACAAAAACAGCGTATCTCTATTGCAAGGGCAGTTAATAGAAATCCAGAAATCTTTATTTTTGATGATTCGTTCTCTGCCTTAGATTATAAAACGGACCGTCAACTTCGTTCTACATTGAAAAAAGAGACAAAAGGTGCAACCTCTTTAATTGTGGCACAGCGAATTGGAACAATTAAAGATGCTGATAAAATTATTGTTCTTGATGAAGGTAAAATTGTAGGTATGGGTAAACATAGTGAATTATTGAAAACTTGTAACACTTATCAGGAAATCGCCTATTCGCAGTTATCGAAGGAGGAGTTGGAAAATGACTAATACACAAAATAAGCCTCGAAAAGGTCCCGGTGGTTCAGGTCACATGATGGCTCCTGGAGAAAAGCCCAAGAATTTTAAAAAACCTTGGGGGAAGTTGATTGCCTATTGTAAACCTTATTTGCCAGCGATTATCTTTGCACTAGTATTAGCAGTTGTAGGAACAATTTTCACAATCATTGGACCCAATAAACTTAGTGAGATCACCGATTTGATAATGGAAGGCATGGCTGGTGAGATTGATCTTACGGCTATCGGAAAAATTGGACTATTCCTTGCTATTTTGTATGGGTTGAGTTTTATCTTCAATTATATTCAAGCGTTTATGATGGCTACTATTACGCAGAGAGTTTCCAAAAGATTACGGACAGATATCTCGAACAAAATCGATAGATTACCGTTGAAATACTTTGATTCTACAACCAACGGCGATGTGTTAAGCCGTGTCACGAATGATGTGGATATGATTGGACAGTCTCTAAACCAAAGTATCGGTTCGTTAGTAACAGCGGCAGTAATGTTCTTTGGATCTTTGATAATGATGTTCTATATTAATGTTACGATGGCTCTTTCTGCCATTGCTGCAACTTTCATTGGATTTGTCTTCATGACCTTTATTATATCCAAATCTCGAAAGTACTTCGTTCGTCAGCAGCAAGACCTTGGTAGAATAAATGGTCATATTGAAGAAATCTATTCAGGGCATAGTGTTATGAAGGTTTATAACGGTGAAAATGTAGCGAAGCAAGAATTTAATGAAATCAATGAAAGTCTATTTAATAGCGCTTGGCGAGCACAGTTTATGTCGGGCATGATGATGCCTCTCATGATCTTTATTGGAAATTTAGGTTATGTTGTTGTTTGTGTAGTAGGTGCTGCACTAACAATGAAAGGGTCCATTACATTTGGTGTTATTGTTTCATTTATGGTTTATATCCGCTTATTTACGCAGCCGTTGTCTCAGTTAGCACAGGCAGCTACAAGCTTGCAGTCAACTGCCGCAGCGAGCGAACGTGTATTTGAGTTCTTACAAGAAGAGGAGCTTAAAGATGAAAGTGATAAAACAGCCACTTTAAATGCCAAAGATGTTAAAGGTAATGTGAAATTTGAAAACGTTAAGTTCGGATATACGAAAGAGAAACTTATTATTAAAGATTTCTCTGCTCAAATAAAAGCCGGTCAAAAAGTGGCAATCGTCGGACCTACAGGGGCTGGGAAAACAACACTTGTTAATCTACTCATGCGTTTCTATGAAATAGACAGCGGGGAAATCATGATTGAGGATGTACCGACTAAGTCCATTACTCGTAAAAATGTTCATGACTTATTTTGCATGGTGCTGCAAGATACTTGGTTATTCGAAGGTACCATTAAGGAAAATATCATTTATAACAAAGAGCATGTAACCGATGAAGAAGTAGTTGCAGCTTGTCAGGCAGTAGGTTTGGACCACTTTATTAAAACGTTGCCGAAAGGTTATGATACAGTTTTAAATGATAATACAAGTTTATCTGTCGGACAGAAACAGCTTATTACGATTGCTAGGGCAATGGTTAAAAAAGCACCGTTGCTTATTTTAGATGAAGCTACTAGCTCCGTTGACACGCGTACTGAAGCACTTATTCAAAAAGCAATGGATAAATTGATGGTGGGCCGAACATCATTTGTCATTGCGCATAGACTTTCAACAATTAAAAACGCTGATTTAATTTTAGTTATGAAAGACGGAGATATTATTGAAAGCGGTAATCATGAAGAGCTGATTGCCGAAAAAGGATTCTATGCGGATCTATATAATAGTCAGTTTGAAGATGCTTCTTAAAGATCAATGTCCATATACTCGCTCACTAGGATAGAGTGTAGCTTTGTAAAAAAGATTGATCGTTCATAATAAAAAATTTATAACGAGGCTGGGACAAGACCCATCTCTAAACTAAAAGCCGATGAAATTTTACGATTAGTAAAATTTCACCGGCTTTAAATTTTTTTCATTAATAATGAAGATCAAAAATGGATGGTCTTCAGCTCTTTTTTCTTATTGCGGTTCAACTAATGATTGTATTGTTCTCTTTACAGTGATAAAAGTTTCGATTGCCTATCCTACCAAGATGGGTTTTGAAATGGAAGATGGAGATAGAATTGTTGATGGTCTATCAAAATACAGATAATGACGGACCAAATCAAGACAGCGTTTTATTTTTGAAAAATTAGATTGAATTCCAGTTTTCTTATTAAACAAACGCATGCTTTTCTTTAATAAGGAGTAGAGCCTTTTTCTTCTTAAACTTTCGTTGCAGGTTAGTTTAACTGGTTCTCTTTTTAAATATTGAGATTTATTCCCATGGATTTGATTGACATAAAAAGTGTATTAAGCCTATAATACATTACGAAGAGTGTATTATAGGTTTAATACACTTTTACATTTTTTTGAGAATGGTGTATTAAGCAGTTGATACACCAAGGCTGATTAGCGAGGTAATGGCTAAATATTAAACAGGGCGGTTCTTTAAAAGTAATTAGCCCACCATTATGCTCAATCTGTATTAAGTACTTAATACGCGAAAATATGATTTTCTGGGAGTTGAGTTAATTGACTGTAAAGTTTAATAATCGGGATCCAGTGTATGTCCAGGTTATCCGGCATTTTAAAGAGAAAATCGCCAAGGGGTATTTTGAACCTGGTCAGGAGATTCCATCAAGAAGAGAACTAGCCAACCAGCTGAAGATTAACCCAAATACTGCACAACGAGCTTATAAGGAAATGGGGGAACAAGGATTGATTTTTACTGAGGGGAATATGCCGAGCTGCATTACTAAAGATGAAGCGGTCCTTAAAAGTGTCCGCGAGGAATTGATTATTGAAGCGGTTGACTTATTTTTAGGTTCTATTAAATCCATTGATGTGCCGTTATCCGAAGTGTTGGAACTAGTGAAGAAAAAGCATGATGCCGAAAGCGGAGAAGCGGAGGAATCGAAATGATCGAAGTGAAAAATGTCATGAAAAAATACGGCAGGAAACAGGTATTAAAAGGTCTTTCTTTTACTGCTGAAAAAGGTGAAATTACTTGTTTAATCGGAATAAACGGAGTGGGGAAGACGACAATCATGAAAGCTATTATGGCGCTCACTCCGATTAATAGCGGTGAAATTTTGATTGATGGGGAAAAAATCCGGAAAGAAAGCTTTGAAAAAGTTACCTTTATTCCAGATACGATTACGATGTTGCCGCAAATGAAAATTTGTGATGCCTTTGCGTTCATGGCCGATTTTTATAAAAACTGGGATCCTAAAAGGGCAGAAGAGCTGCTGCAATTTTTTAAATTAGATCCTACAGAACGAATTGCCAATTTATCAAAGGGGAATATGGCTAAAGTCAATATGATATTAGGTTTGGCACTGAATGTGGATTACTTACTCATGGATGAACCATTTTCTGGTATTGATATTTTCTCCCGTGAGCAGATTGCAGAAGTGTTTACAAGCCATTTAATTGAAGATCGTGGTGTGATTATCACAACCCATGAAATTAGTGATATAGAACACTTGATTGATAGAGCGGTGATTATTGATAACGGTGAAGTATTAAAGGAATTTAGCGTAGAGGAAGTACGTGAAAAGGAAGGGAAATCAGTCGTTGATGTCATGAGAGAGGTGTATCGTAGATGAAAAACTTTTTCAAACTTCTCAATTTCGAAGTAAATCGATTTTTCAAATTGTACCTAACTTTAATAGGATTGATAATTGTCAGTCAGTTCATTGGGGCGATTGTCGAGTCAAAAGTATATATGGATAGAACAGATCAGGAAATGTATAAAAATCAACTATCAATGAGCCAATATATTGAAAGACACGGAGTTTTTTCATTTAATTATGTCTTTGAGTCTGAATGGTTTCTGTTGCCAATATTTTTTAGCATCGCCATGTTGATGATTTATGTTTTCTTTATTTGGTATCGGGATTGGTTTGGAAAAAATACGTTTATTTACAGATTATTAATGTTGCCAACTGAAAGAATTACTATTTATTTCGCAAAATTGACGACTATTATGCTTTTAGTACTTGGGTTAGTTACCTTGCAAATATTGTTAATTCCTATCGAAATACAAATTGTTAATAGTATTATACCATCAGATTTCCAATCGAATTTTTCATTTTATCATTTTAGTAGTTTTGAAATATGGGGCTGGATGTATCCGAATACTTTTACTGAATTTATCCTGATTTATGGAGTGGGGCTAATCTTTGTTGCAGTTCTATTCACTGCCATTTTAATTGAACGAAGTTATGGTTTAAAAGGCATTTTATTCGCAATCGTTTATGGAATGGTTTCGTTCGGCGTCTTTTTTGCACCAATACTATTGAATGAATTTTCTAGTGGCTATTTTTACTCACTTGAGATCTTTCTAATGCTACTGGTAATGAGCTTCATCGTATTAGGAAGTGCCATTTGGATCGCGAATCATTTGCTAAAATATAAAATCAGGGTCTAAGGGGGAAATGACTATGAAAAAATATTGGAAAACGATATTGATTAGTTTAATCATCGTGACGACAATCGGTTCTTATTATATTCAACAGGCAATGGCCTCCAAAAAGGATGTATCCTTTAAAATTGAAACTACTAATGGAGATAAGGGAGAAATCGACAATCTTATCCTTCAAGCGAGTTATCAAAATGGTGGTAATATTCATCGTTGGTTGCATATAGCAAAGGATGGTTCAACTAATCAGATAAGCCGAACTTTTTTTAGAGATTTGGTAGAAGCACATGAACCTTTGATGTTTCAAAAATATATTCAAGAATACCGTAATTTTATGCGTGGAAAAGTATTAAATCCTGGTCAGTATTTTGAAGACGAAGACCGTTTGATTTACACCACTTTTCAAAGTAATGGTCGAAATAAGGGCCTAGGAAATTTGTTCACTCTTCAAATCGATACACTTGATAAAAAAACAAATGACAGTTCTTCATTTGAAATCAATATGCCGGACCAAGTGAGATATGACTGGATCAATGAGAGAGATATCTATATAGAAAATGGAAAAATAAAGATATTAGCAACAAGCTATCTCAATGGTGAGGAAGAGCTGCATATATATACGGTTGATGAAAACAAAAAGGAATTAGAACATGACTTAATACTTGCAAAATTAGAGTCAGAAGAAAGAGCCCAGACCAGTATCAATATATTGAATGACTATAATAAAGTACAAAATGAAAATTATATCTTATATATGGTTGAAAAATACAAATACCTAGATGATGGTGAGCGTGAAACGATCCCTAGCAAAATGTATCTGTATAACTATCTCAATAATGAAGTGAAGGAATTGACAATTCCTGCCGAATTAAAACCATATATGAAGTACATGATTCTACATGGAACAGATATATTCATTCCTGTTCATTCAGCCATTGGGTTAGAGCTGAAGCGTTATAATATTGAAAAGAATCAGTGGGAAGAGCATTTAAGCTTTAAATATCCAAGCATTGCAAATGATGAAGAAGCACCTTTTTTACAGATTACAGATGATAAGCTATATTTAGTCAGTCGTGTTTCTGACGGTCATTTCTTCTTTATCGGTGATGTACGTACAGGTGAATCATTATATGAAGGTAAAATCATCAACGAAAATAAAGAAAATCTAAATGCAGATTACTCACTTATGATCGAGCAAATATATAACAACATGAATTAATTAAAGAACATACAATTTAGAAAATTAGAGTAAGCAGCTTTGGCAGGTATTAATTTTATGATTTATATCTGCCGATTTTTGACCCTTGGACTGATGATTGTGAAATGATATTAGATAGTCTAACGATCATGAAATTTGTCACTGTGCGAAGTAAACAAAACGTAGCATTCGTATTATCTTTTTAACTTTTGAAGTAACGGTTTCAAGAGTTTAAGTTCCAGATGTCAATGTCAAAGGCAACTTTTCTTATTGAGCTAATAGAGCAGAATAATCGAACAAGGTTTGGAAACAATATCACTAAAAAAGGGGGCGAGAAATCGAAGAAAATGGTATTTGTTGTCTTGTTTTTGTTAATTTCAACTGGTCAAGTTGAAAAAGTATCTGCTGAATATACTTTTGAAGTAAATGAACACCAAGAATTATCAATAAGGCAAGCGATTGAATTAGCATTTCCTCCTGCATTGAAATAGAATGAAGATGCTCAGTTATTACAGGCAATAAATATAGATTTGGATAAACCAGGGAAGTCAATCGGAAGTAACGGTAAAAGAAAACATTGGAACATTTCATTTGGAGTACCAGATACTAATAAGTATTTCTTAGTTACCATTCACGATGGAAAAATTGATATGGTCAATGATTTAACAGGAGAGGGTACATCTCCTTACCCTAAAAAAGAGTTTGTACTAATGAAGGATATCAAGTATGATTCACCAGAGTTGCTGAAAAAAGCATTAAAAGTTGGTAGTATTTATCCTGGTAAAGATTAGGCTAAAGGTTTTAATTTTATGCTTAGAAAAGATACAGAGAGAAATATTAACCTGCTATTAGTAATAGGTTGGAACAGTGAGCAGACAAACATGGAAGCTGCGGGCTTTAATGCTTCAACAGGAGAATACATTAAACCTAATTAGTAAGTTTTGTTCTTTTTAAGCTAACGGGGGCGTTACTTGACGATCATTGAGTTGCATAGGCAGCTCTTTTTTCTTATTGAACGAATTGGGCACGTTAGTTGAATAGAAATTAGGTGTGACTGGAAGAATAGTCGATGATATAAAAAAGGTCTTATGTATTTTCAAATTAAGCTTATGGACAACTTGGAATTTGTAGGGTTAATCATAATAGTGAAATTCAAAACCGTCTTCTGGTTCGCCAACTTCATATCCCAATAATTTTGTAGCTCTATTCTTAAATAATGTAATCCATTCATTCCATTCTTCTGATGGTAATTTAGCATAGAATTGTAATCCGCTTGGTTCAACACTTACTTCTATCAATTTACCATCTGAACCATACCACTTTGGACAGCCGATTACAAAGTTGTTCCAGTTAGGCATTTCTCTATATAAACGCTCCAACTGATCCCAAACTTCTTGTGGGGCAGAATAATGAATATTCAAATTAATGTTGTATATTTCCATATGTTCTCCTTTTAATATTTAGATTTAAAAGTTGTTAATTCTTGATTTTATTCGCTAATTCAACCAAAAGTCGAACTTCTGAATCTTTGATAAGCTCATACATTGAATTGCAATATCCCATATCTACTAATAACCTTGCAGTAAAATAGTCATGCTATTTTTATCTGAGTATTTAGAAAATAATATCTAACGCTTTTTTAACACTTTCAATTAATTCTGCGTAACCCATCATTTTCATAAAATCTAAAGTTCAATGTTTCTTTTTATATCCTAATAGTTTTAGAACTCAATAATTTTTTTCAATAATTCCTTGAATTCATCATCTATATTCTAGCGTTTCTTTCGAATTATTGTTTTACTGTGGGTCAACTGTGATAAAAACACTTTTTAATCCGTCATCCGTATATAAAAACTCCATTTGTAAACACATATCTGCCAATTCTGAATTTGAAGTTAAATCATAATCAACAGCAAATCCACTGTGATCATTGAATTCATAGAAGTTGATTTGTGAATATTCGTATTTTGGGTGGAAATTACATGGAGCGCCATATTCATCAAATGAATCAAATCCATTTAAGTTTAATGTTTCTTGGACATAATAGAATAATTCACCAATATCATCCACTTCAGATTCATCCACATAATTTAAAATGTTTTCATATTCTTTACTGTGCATTACTTTTAATATATTAGTAATAACAGTTAAAGCATATTGTTTATCTTCACTTTTCATATTGAACCTCCAAATTCTAATTTGTCTTTCTATTCAACTGTATAATATCATATATTTGTGAGAAAATTCACTTAAACTAACAGGGGCATTAATTGAGCCTCCTGCGGATGTCACGGAATCGGAAAGGAATTCTTTATACAAGTACAAAGCCGATTCCGGACGCAATTATGCCGAGGCATAATTGATTAACGTGGATACAAAATAGAGAACGATTAGAAATTGCACTTACAAAAGCAGGTTATGAACACATTTCTGTCAGAAAGCAGTTTCGTAATAGGCAGTCTGATTTCCATAAGGATAATGTAGAAGTCACATTTTGCTATATAACCCATTCCGTTAATGGAAGCCTTATTATGAACGGATTACTTGAATGGATATGGCGAGCAGACGCCCTGTTACCCCAAAGTTTTATGTTGCACGGAATATCAGCAAATGTCTTAAACCCAAAACAACTTTTGTAAGAAAAAGAAGTCTATAAACAAATTGGTCGGAAGCCTCGACTAAAGGATATAGAAAGCAAAAATTTTTTGCCCCGTATAATATCGGATTTCAGTTAGATTGAGAAATAGTGTACTTAAAGTAACGGGTGCGATAATTAAAGATCATTGAGTTGCATAAGCAGCAATTTTTTTACGAAGCATTTAGCTAAACAAGCTATAAAATGAAAAGAATAAAATAATTTAAAAAAGCATTCAGGGAATGAAGTTCACCCTTGAATGCTTTTTCACTTCTGTTATTTAGAGTGGATTTCCTGTATACGTCCAATCTGTCCATCTATAAACCTGACTTTAATTCCGTGGGAAAGGGTGCCCGATTTGGTAAAAACATCTTAAATGATATCTCGGGTAATCTTCCCTTTTCCGATCCTTTTTTTACAATAGCAACAGCTTTGCCTGGTAATATGTCTTCCGGATATTGTCCGTATATTAGACGCCCATTTTTCTACGGGTATTGCTTGTTTTTTTCGTTTGCTGGCTTTTCATTTTTTTTGTTGAAAGGTCGACATTCTTTTTTCCTTTATTAGAAGAGGAATGGTTCTTTTTGTTTTCAAGCTGCTGTTTCACTGCCTCATGTAGGCTGATTTTTTTCTTTGGTACTTCAGAATGATTATTCTCGGTCATAGAAAATGCTCCTTTTTGAATATGATAGTTAGTCCAGTATACTCTATTTTCTATCATTTGTGAAACTTTCCACTTTAACTTACAACAAGTAAAGACGCTTTTTTCCTAACGATGCAGGATAGTTGAAAAAGCGTGGGTACTTTTGTGTTTTAATTTCAAACAAAGGAAATTAATGTTAATATTAAAATGGAATATCGGCAATAATTAGAATAGTAAAGAACAGGACTGCTATTAAGGTGGAGGTAAAACTTATGAAATACAATAAAGGCTTATATGTATCACTTGTACTAATGCTGTTTGTTATTTTGGTTAACACAACAATATTTGATGATGAATATTCAGGGATTGCAATGTTCGTTTGTTTAGGCATATTTATAATGGGAACAGCATTTTTTATAAATACTAAACAATTAAAAAATTAGGATGCGTAAAGCATAAACTAACGGCGGTTTTACTTCAAGATGGGATTTAACAGGTCCCATCTTTTTCATCTTCAACGAACATTGATATAATAACAAAAACTCTTTGATTAAAAAGTTGTTTCGAAAAGATTGTTGCTATTCAACTAACGGCGCAGTGCAGTTCAACAACGAATGGACGTTATACTTAAAAGGAATTGTTTGAAATCGATGTTCAGCTATTTATAAAATCTAAGAATAAGTTAGTGAGGTATTCAAAATGATGAAAATAGTACCCCCTAAGCCTTTTTACTATAAAGGTGGAGAGAAGGCCGTTTTACTATTACATTCTTTTACAAGCAATACGATTGATATGAAAAAGTTAGGGAAGTATTTGCAAAGGAACGATTATTCTTGCTATGCACCATTATACAGTGGACATGGTTTAACAGCAGAAGAACTTCTCACATACAGACCGTCAGATTGGTGGCAAGATGTACTAAACGGTTATCAATTTTTGAGGGATGAAGGTTTTGAAAAAATAGCTGTGATCGGTCTTTCTTTTGGTGGTGTGTTTGCATTAAAAGCTGGTCAAGAGTTAGAGATAAATGGTGTTGTGACAATGTCTGTACCAATGCATAGGGAAGCTAGTTTTCTACAGAAGCGGGTCTTTCATTATGCAAAAGGCTACAAACAACTTGAAGGGAAAAATGAAGAACAAATAAATTTAGAAATGAATCGTCTTCAAAATATGTCAATCGATTCATTAGTGGAGTTCCAACAGCTAATTAATAAAACGATGAATAAATTAGCACTTTTAACGTCACCCATTCGTATATTATATGGTGAATTAGATGAACCATTGTATAAAGAGAGTGCAGAGGTAATTTTTCAAAGCGTTGCGACGAATAAAAAAACAATGAAGGGGTATCCGAACTCTAAACATTTAATGACAATAGGTATGGACATTAACGACGTGAACAAAGATATTCTTACATTCTTAGATGATTTAACTTGGTAGTTTTAATGATCTTCAACTAACAGTAGCTTTACTTCAAAAAGGAGTAACGCTGTTTCCTTATTCAACAAACGGGGGTTTTACTTTAAATAAGTTTCTTAATAATACAACTGCAATCAGCGCAGTTGCAATTGACTGGAATACATATTCATATAAAAGGAGGGGTGTTGTGGTCTTGACGGCTTTATGGAATGAACAGGGTTTGCTTGCATGATCACTAAATTGGTACAGAATACTCTGATTGTTGTAGATTTCATAAAGTTGTATTAAATCCGGAGTTAGTACAACTTATTTACACTCATTCTTTTTTAACTGACGGTGCAGTATAGTGGAAGAAGGAATAATTCTTAGTAATGTAGAACCTATTAAATAACATTAATGTTAAAAAAGTATTAAAAGGATGAATTTTATGAAAATTAAATATCCAGCATCCCTAAAGACAGGCAGGATCCGTCTAACAATCCGAGGAGGGATAACATGAAAGTATCAAGATTATTTTTGGGTTTGGTTATGTTCGTTTTATTAACTGCTGTCGGATGTTCTAATTCATCGGATAAAGGTAAAGTAGAAGTTCATGAAACTGAAAATCCTAATGCAGAAGAGGTTTTAAAATTAGACCCTGAAGCCGATATATTTCAGTTAAATGGAGTGATTTATCAGACTGGAATTGATTGGGTTGAAGAACTAACCTTAACAAAAGGCGAGCAGGTAGGAGAAATAAAAACAAAAAACGATACAAATACAAACTTTAAAGACGAAATGTCGAACAAATTGCCTGTTGGTGCAAAAGTCTTTTCGGTTAATGAAAAAGAAGAAATTGGAGGACCAATTTTACTCGTAGAATCAGAAGGTAAACTTTATAAATATTATGGGCTTGTTGAGGGTTAATCAATTTTAATATATCCGCAAACGGATGCTTTACTTGAAGATCATTGAGTTGCATAAGCAGCTCTTTTTTTATTGAGCTAACAGGGAAAATTATTCAGTAATTTACCCACCTGAATATAAATATAAAAGTAAGCCCGTAATCAAATAACGCATATAAACAACCAGGCACCTCCGGTACGATGATAAATGTATCAAATTAGAGGAGGTGCTTCTTTATGTCAAC